>CAUJGC010000443.1 GCA_963169075.1 Myxococcota bacterium | reverse complement strand
GGCTGCGTTCCTCCTGAGAGCGCAGCGAACAGGAGGTTACGCAGCCGGGGGGGGTGCCGTCACGGGGGGGACCGGCTGCGTTCCTCCTGAGAGCGCAGCGAACAGGAGGTTACGCAGCCGGGGGGGTCAGACCTCCAGCGTCACCTCGCGCTCGACCTCGGGCTGGTCGCGGGGGGCTTCGAGGGTGCCCTGCTCGGCGCGCTTGAGGAGGCGCCAGATGTGGGCGCCGAGGATGTCGATCTCGGTGGAGAGGAAGGCTTCGCCGCCGAACTCGCGGATGGTGGCGGTCTGGGCGGCGAGGATCTCGGCGTCCTGCTTGAAGATCCGCATGGCGAGGGGTTCGAGGACGGGGAGGACGAGGCGGGCGGGGACGCGGAGCTTGAAGGAGATGACCGCGAACATGCGGGTCTGAAAGTCGGAGACAGGGGTCATGGCGGTGGTGACGAGGAAGTGGTTCTCCTCCCCGATCCGGTACTCCACCTGCGCCACCGACGGCAGGAAGAAGCGGTCCCAATGCAGGACCTCGCCGCCGCTGGGCGAGATGAGGCGGGCCACCAGGCCGGAGGGCCTGGGCTCCCCGATGTACTGAGCCTCGACGCGGTCGTGCCAGCGCCGGACGACGGCCTGGATGCGGTTGCGGGCGGTGGAGGTGCGGAAGAGCCCGCCGTGGAGGAAGGCCGTGTGCGGCACGTCGAGGGCGTTCTCGACGGCGGCGTGGAGGGTGCCCTCCACCGACACCTCGCGGATGACGGTGGCGTAGCCGGGGGCCTGGGTGAGGGGGAGCGCGAAGGGCTCGGCGGAGGCCTCCCCGGCGGCGTTGGGGAGCACCCAGATGAGGCCGTCCTGCTCGCGGGTGGGGAAGGCCTCGACGCGTCGGGCGTCGGGGTTGCGGTCGTTGCAGAGGGCCGGGACGTGGGTGCAGCGCCCCGCGCCGTCGAAGCGCCAGCCGTGGTAGACGCACTCCAGGCGCCCGTCGTTTGAGACGCGCCCCAGGGAGAGGGGGACGTTGCGGTGGGGGCAGCGGTCCAGGAGGGCGGCGGCGCGCCCGGCGCTGTCGCGGAAGAGGACCATCGGGATGCCCAGGATGCGGACCGGCATGGGCTTGTCGGAGAGGTCGCGGGCGGCGCAGGCGACGTACCACCAGGTGTTGAGGCGGGCGACCGAGACGTGATCGCCGCTGGCGGGGGGCTTGAGGCGAGGCTCCAACATGGCAGGGCTCCGGGCAGGGGCGCCGCACCGACGCGGCGGCGGGTTCATCTATAACGAACGCAGCGGGTTTCGCAACGCGGGAGGCTGTGGTAGGCTGCCCGCGCTGCTGGGCGCTGTGCCCGCTCGTTGAACGCGTCGCCTCGGGTGAGCCTCCGCTATGGTCTTCCATGTCCCCCAACCTGGCGATCTCTTTGAGGGACGCCTGCGCCTCATCGAGCAGATCGGCTCGGGGGCCTTCGCCGTCGTCTTCCGGGCCGAGCAGGTGGACATCCAGCGGGAGGTCGCCGTCAAGATCCTCCTGAGCCACTCGCCCGCCTTCGACGAGACGACGCTGGAGCGCTTCCGCCGCGAGGCGCAGACGCTCTCGCGCCTCCACCACCCCAACTCCCTCACCCTCTACGAGCTGGGCTGGACGGCGGACCAGCGGCCCTTCCTGGTGACGGAGCTGGTGCCGGGGCGGACGCTGCGGGCGCTCATCGACACCGAGAGCAGCCTCCGCATCCCGCGCGCCGTGCAGATCACCCGGCAGCTCCTCTACGCGCTGCGCGAGGCCCACAACCAGAGCATCATCCACCGCGACATCAAGCCCACCAACATCATGGTCTTCGACCGGGTGGGGGAGCGGGACGTGGTGAAGGTGCTCGACTTCGGCATCGCCAAGCTCGTCGGTGACGTGCTCCACGGGGACGACCCCGACGCCATCCGCCAGGATCTCACCCTCAAGGGCAAGATCCTGGGGACGCCGCGCTACATGGCCCCCGAGCTGCTCTGCCAGGCCGCCATCAGCCCCGCCACCGACCTCTACGCCGTCGGCCTCCTCCTCTACGAGATGGTCACCGGGCAGGAGGCCGTCCCCGGTGACGATCCCATCCAGATCATCAGCGCCCAGGTCGGCCCCGACCCCGTGATCCACCCCGCCGACCCCCTCCTCCCCGACGCCCTCCGCCCCATCCTCGCCGCCTGCACCCAGAAGAACGTCCACGCGCGCGCCGCCTCCGCGCAGGAGATCCTCAGCGCCCTCGACCGCCTCGACCTCCCCGCCCTGGAGGCCTGGCGACCCCCGCGCGCCAGCCAGCGCCTCGCCGCCATCGTCCCCGCCGCCCCCTACGGCACCCCCGACACCCGCTCCACCAGGAGCGGCCTCGCCCGGCTGGCCGACATCGCCCGCTCCTTCGTCAGCGCCGAGCCTCGCCTCATCCCCCAGCCCGAGCCCGAGCCCGAGCCCGAGATCACGCCCACGCCCGAGCCCGCTGCGCCGCCCCTCAGCGCCGCCGCCTCGGGCCCGCGCTTCTCCCCCCTGACCACCCTCCCCTTCCCCGGCGCCACCGCGGCGCCGCCTGCGGCGCCCCCCGCGCCCCTGCTGGAGCGCGACGCCGAGGACGACGAGGCGGACGGCCCCAGCCTCGACGCGCCGGAGCAGGGGGCGGGGCTGGATCTCCACCTCCCGGCGCTGGAGGGCGTGGACGCCGGGTGGGATCTGGACGCCCGCGCCTCGTTCATCAGCCTCGTCTCCCTCTCCCGCGAGGAGCTGGAGGCCGCCGCCGCCGCGCCCGCCGCGCTGGACGACGCCGAGGAGCTGGAGCCCGTCGAGCCCGACGCCGCCGCCGAAGACCTCTCCCTCGACGATCTCCCCCCCGACGCCGCCGACGCCGCCCCCGAGGTCGAGGCCGAGGAGGTCCCCCTCCCCTCCGAGGCCGACGAGCTGCTCGACGTGGACGCCCCCGAGCCCTCCTGGCAGGAGATCTCCGACATCATCGACACCGCCGAGCTGAAGGCCGCCGCAGCCGCAGCAGCCGCGGAGCCCGAAGAGCCCATCGTCCCGACCACCCTGGTCGCCGCGCCCGAGATCGCGGCGGCGCCTGCGGCGCCGGTGAAGGCGCCTGCGGCGCCGGAGGTCTATGTGATCCCGCCGCCGCCGGAGGAGCTGCGCCGCGCCGAGCCGCTGCCGCGAGGCGGGGTGCCCACAGGGGTGATCGGCGCCGCGGTGGCGCTGGCGCTGGTGGCGCTGCTCTATGGGCTCGTGGTGTGGGGAGGGTCGCCGTGAGGGTGCCTCCGGCCGCCGGGGGGCACACCCACGCCCGAACCGCCCTCGGGCTGGCCGTGGCGCTGCTCGGGCAGGGGTGCGCGGGGGTGGAGGCGCCGCGGGGGAGCGCGGGGCAAGGCTGGAGCTATGTGTTCGAGATCAATCAGGCTTTGAACACGATGGAGACGGCGGTGTGCTTCGAGGGGAAGCCGCCGAGCGTGTTCGTGCCGCAGGTGAAGGACGCGCGGCGGGCGCTGGTCCGGGCGGCGGTGGTGGACGGGCCGGCGCTGACCCCGGCGCCGTGGGGGTTGGACTTGAGCGCGGTGCCGCCGGGCGGGTGCGTGCGCTACACGCTGGATCTGGAGGAGCTGGCCTCGTCCTGGGGCTGGGGGAGCCGGGATCGGCGCTACCACGACGACGATCTGGTGCTGACCCCGGACGTGTGGCTGTGGACCTCGGACCCGCGCCCTGGCGCGATCCCCATCACCGCGTCGTTCCGCCTCCCGCCCGACATCGAGGCCGTGGTGCCGTGGCCCGCCCTGCCGGACGGGCGCTACCGGGTGCCCCGGACGGCGTGGAGGATCAAGGCGGCGGCGGCCTTCGTGCGCACCGACGTCATCCGCTTCGAGGCCGCAGGCGCCCGCGTCCAGGTGGCGCGCCTGGGCGAAGGCTGGCAGATGACGCCCGCCGAGGTGGAGCGCTGGGTGCGCGGGGCGGTGGAGGCCAACGCGGGCCTCTTCGACGGGCGCTTCCCGGTGGAGGACATCACGGTGCTCCTGCTGCCTGCGGGCGGTGAGGAGGTGGGCTTCGGGATGTCCACGCGGGGCGGCGGCTCGGCGGTGACGCTGACGGTGGGCCAGGGGCTGGGGCTGGGCGCCGCGGAGCGGGACTGGACCCTCTACCACGAGGTCCTCCACCTGGCCTTCCCCTCGCTCCAGACCGAGCACGCGTGGCTCTACGAGGGGCTGGTGACCTATTATGAGCCGATCCTGCGGGTCCGGGCGGGGTTGAAGCCCTCGCGCTGGGCCTGGGAGCGCCTCCATGACGGCTTTCGGCGCGGGCGCTCGACCAGGACCGACCGGACGCTCCGGGAGGAGAGCGCCCAGATGCACCGGATCTACGCCTTCTGGCCGGTCTACTGGGGCGGCGCCGCCCTCGCCTTCCTGAGCGACGTGGAGCTGCGCTCTGCCCGCCCGCCAGGGCCCTTCGCCTCGCTGGACGCCGAGGTCCGGGCGCTGACGGCCTGCTGCCTCCGGGACGACCTGCCGCCGTGGGAGGTGTCCGACCTCCTGGGGCAGCTCCAGCTCCCGGCGGACGCCCAGGAGCTGGGGTCCATCGCGGCCCGGCACCTCGACCAGCACGACTTCCCCGATCTCAGCGACGCCTACCGCCGCCTGGGGCTGCGCTTCGACGCCGAGGGCAAGCTCCTCACCCAACCCGGCGAGCCCGGCGCCGAGCTGCGCATCGCCATCATGGGCCGCGACGTCGAGGCCCTGGAGTGACCCCCTGTCCTGCTTTGCCCTACCTCACCCTACCCTGCCCTGCTCCACCCCCGAGATGATCCCCATGCGCCTGCTCCGAAGCTCGCTCCTCCCCGTCCTGGCCCTCCTGCTCCTGACCGCGTGCGCGACGCCTGGCGGCGGAGGCGGCGGGGGTGTGTTCGCGCTGAAGCCGGAGCAGGTGAGCGGCGAGGCGCGCTTGCCGGGCTGGGCCCGTCCGGTGTCGTATGAGGTGGGGCTGCGGGTGGACCCGTCGCGCGAGGAGGTGTCGGGGCGTGCGCTGATCGAGGTGGAGCTGCTGGAGGCGCAGGATCACCTCCTGCTGCACGCCGACGGGCTCCGGGTGGAGTCGGCGGAGGTGCGCCAGGGCGGCGAGCGGATCGAGGCGCAGGTGGTGGTGGGGACAGACGGTGGGCTGGGGATCGCGCTGGGGCGCCCGGCGTCGGCGGGTCGGCTGAGCGTGGCGCTGACGTGGTCGGGTCCGCTCTCGGAGCGCCCGGACGGGCTCTACCGGGTGCAGGAGGGGGGGCGGTGGTACGCGTTCACGCAGTTTGAGCCGCTGGAGGCGCGGACGGCGTTCCCCTGCTTTGATGAGCCGGGGTTCAAGGTGCCGATCCGGCTGGAGATCACGGCGCCCACGGGGCTGGTGGTGGCGGCGAACACGCCGGTGGAGTCGGCGCGGGAGGTGGAGCCGGGGTGGACGGCGACGCGCTTTGAGGCGACGCCGCCGATGCCGACCTACCTGGTGGCGCTGGCGGTGGGGCCCTTCGACGTGGCGGAGGCGCCTGCGGGGGCCATCGGGGCGCCGCCGCTGCGGATCCTGGCGACGGCGGGCAAGGGGGGGCTGGCGCGCTATGCGCTGGAGCGGACGCCGGTGATCCTGGCGTCGCTGGAGCGGTGGTTCGGGACGCCGTACCCGTATCGGAAGCTGGATCTGGTGGCGGTGCCCAACTTCACCTCGGGGGCGATGGAGAACGCGGGGCTGGTGACCTTCCGGGAGCAGCTCCTGCTGGTGGACCCGGCGGACGCCTCGGCGTGGCAGCTCCGGGGTGCGCAGAGCGTGATCGCCCACGAGCTGGCGCACATGTGGTTCGGGGATCTGGTGACGATGGCGTGGTGGGACGATCTCTGGCTGAACGAGGCCTTCGCGACGTGGATGGCGTCGCGGACGCTGAGCGAGGTGGCGCCGGAGTTCGACGAGCCGCTGCGGGCGGTGGCGAGCCGCAGCGGGATCATGGCGGACGACGCGCGGGAGACGTCCACGCCGATCAAGAAGGTGATCACCGACAGCGGCGACATCCGCAACGCCTTCGACGGCATCACCTACGCCAAGGGGGCGGCGGTCCTGCGGATGCTGGAGGCGTGGCTGGGGCCGGAGGCGTTCCAGGCGGGGGTCCGGCGCTACCTCCAGGCCCACGCCTGGGGCAACGCCACCGAGGCGGACCTGATGGAGGCGCTCTCGGCGGCCAGCGGTCAGGACGTGGCGTCGGTGGCGCGGGTCTTCATCCGTCAGGCGGGGGTGCCGGAGATCAGCGCGGCGCTGGTGTGCGACGGCAGCGCGCAGCCGCGGCTCAAGCTGACCCAGCGCCGCTACGCGGCGCCCTGGAGCGAGGCGCGGGTGACGGAGGCGTGGACGGTGCCGGTCTGCGTCCGCTACGGCGGGCCGGGCGGCGAGGGGCGGACCTGCGCGCTGGTGGGCGGGTCGGGGGCGGAGGTGGCGTTGCCGGTGGCGACGTGCCCGGCCTGGGTGCATCCGAACGCGGACGAGGTGGGCTACTACCGCTGGGAGGTGGCGCCGGAGGCGCTGCGGCGGCTGGCGCTGGAGCACCGCGCGCGCCTGAGCGCCGCGGAGCGGGTCGGGCTGGTGGCGCACCTGCGGGCGGGGCTGGAGTCGGGGGCGCTGGACGGCCCGACCTGGGCGGCGCTGCTCCGGGGCCAAGGCGAGGACGCCGAGCCGGCGGTGGTCAACGAGGTGGTGGGGGTGCTGCGGGACGTGTCGGAGGCGCTGCCGGAGGACGCAGCGACGCGTCGCGGGTTCGGCGGGCTGGTGCGGGGCCTGCTGGCGGATGACGCGGCCCGGATCGGCGCGCTGCCCCGCGAAGGCGAGGGGATCGATACCCGGAGCATCCGGGGATGGGTGCTGACGATGCTCGCAAGGTATGGAGACGACGCCCAGGTGCAGGCGCAGGCGCAAAAGATCGTCGCGGCCTGGCTGAAGGATCGAGGGGCGCACACGGTGGAGACGGTGTCGTGGGCGCTGCCGCTGGCGGCGTCGCGGGGTGATGCGGCGCTCTGGGAGGCGCTGCGGGCGGCGCTGCCGGGCGCGCAGACCCCCGCGGAGCGGGAGGCGCTCTTGAGCGGCCTGGGGAGCTTCGAGGCGCCGGCGCTGCTGGAGCGGAGCCTGGAGCTGCTGCTGGACGGGACGCTGCGGGCGCAGGACTACCGCTCCATCGTGCGGCCGATCCCGCGCGGCAGCGCGGCGCAGCGGGTCTTCTGGGGGTGGTTTACGCGGCGCTTTGAGGCGCTGGCGGCGCTGCGCGGGCCTCGGGGCTCGGCATCGCTGCCCTGGGCAGCGGCGGGGTTCTGCGACGCGGCGGGGCGCCAGGAGGCGGCGGACTTCTTCGCCAGCCGCCCCGACCTGGCGCCGGGGAGCGCGCAGAACCTGGCGCAGGCGCTGGAGGAGGTGGAGCAGTGTTCGCGGCTACGGGAGCGCCTGCGCGGCGCGTTCAAGGAGTGAGGCGATGAGCACATCGATCGACAAGGTGTTGACAGCCATGGGGCGGATGAACGCCTCGGACATGTTCGTGACGACGGGCAAGCCGCCTGCGCTGCGGGTCAAAGGCGAGGTGCGGCGGCTGGACATGCCGCCGACGCCCTGGGAGGAGATGGAGGCGTTCCTGACGCGCCTCCTGACGCCCGAGCAGCAGGCCCGCTACGCGGAGACGGGGGATCTGGACGTCGGCTACAGCCCGCCGGAGGGCGGGCGCTACCGCCTGAACCTGCACCGGCAGCAAGGTCAGCTGGGGATCGTGGCCCGGGCGCTGCCGATGGGGACGCTGACCTTCGACGGGCTGAAGCTGCCCGCGACGCTGGAGCGGCTGGCGGACCAGCACCGGGGGTTGGTGCTGGTGACGGGGGCGACGGGCTCGGGCAAGAGCACGACGCTGGCGGCGATGATCCACCGCATCAACACGACCCGCAACGCCCACATCGTCACCATCGAGGACCCCATCGAGTTCGTCCACGCGGACCTCAAGAGCCGCATCACGCAGCGCGAGATCGGGAGCGACACGTCCTCCTTCGGGGCGGCGCTGCGGCACGTGGTGCGCGAGAGCCCGGACGTGATCCTGATCGGGGAGATGCGGGACGCGGAGTCGATGCAGGTGGCGATCTCGGCGGCGCTGACGGGGCACCTGGTCTTCTCGACGCTGCACACGCTGGACGCGGTGCAGTCGATCCAGCGGATCATGGGCTACTTCCCGGAGGAGATGCGGACGCAGGTGGCGCTGGACCTCTCCCTCTGCCTCCAGGGGATCGTGTGCCAGCGCCTGCTGCCTGCGAAGCAGGAGCGGCTGCGGGTGCCGGCGGTGGAGATCCTGGTGAACTCTCCGGCGGTGTCCCGGCTCATCCGCGAGCAGCGGCCGGAGGAGCTGGCGGATCTGATGCGCTCGGCCAAGGACAGCGAGCTTCAGGTCTTTGATCAGGCGGTGGTGGACCTCTTCAAGGCGGACGTGATCTCGTTTGAGACCGGCGAGGCGTATGCGAGCAACCCGGACACGTTCCGGCTGGCGGTGCAGGGGATGGACATCGGTGTGGACGCGTTTCGCCGCCACGCGGGGGGGCGTTCGGGGGGCTTGCTGGACATGAAGAGCCTGCTGGGGATCGCGATCCAGCACGGGGCCTCGGATCTGCACCTCTCGGCGGGCCGCCCGCCGATCTTCCGGGTGGGCGGGGAGCTGCACCGGCTGGGTCAGCCGCCGCTCTCGGGTGCGGACGTGCGGACGCTGCTCTTCTCGATCCTCAACAACCGGCAGCGCTCGCACTTCGAGCTGGAGAAGGAGCTGGACTTCTCCATCGCGGTGGAGGACATGCGCTTCCGGGTGAACGCCTACTACCAGAAGGGGCAGATCGCGGTGGCGATGCGGACCATCGCGTCGGTGATCCCGACGCCGGTGGAGCTTGGGTTGCCAGACGCGGTGCTGGGGATGGCGGAGCGTCCCCACGGGCTCCTGCTGGTGGTCGGGCCCACGGGCTCGGGCAAGAGCACGACGCTGGCGTGCTTGATCGATCGGATCAACCGGGGGCGTCGCTGCCACATCATCACGGTGGAGGACCCCATCGAGTACAGCCACACCAGCCAGCTGGCGAGCGTGGATCAGCGGGAGGTCCACGACGACACGCACTCGTTCTCCAGCGCGCTCAAGTATGTGCTGCGCCAGGACCCGGACGTGATCCTGGTGGGTGAGATGCGGGATCTGGAGACGATCTCGGCGGCGCTGACGGCGGCGGAGACGGGGCACCTGGTGTTGGCGACGCTCCACACGAACGACGCCGCGCAGACCATCGACCGCATCGTGGACGTCTTCCCGCCCCACCAGCAGACCCAGATCCGGGCGCAGCTGGCGGCCTGCCTCCTGGGGGTCATCTCGCAGCGGCTCCTGCCCCGGGCGGACGGTCAGGGGCGGGTGGCGGCCTTTGAGGTGATGCTGGGCACGCCGGCCATCCGCAACGTCGTCCGCGAGGGCAAGACGCACCAGATCGCCAGCATCATGCAGACGCAGGCGCGCGAGGGGATGATCACGATGGACAAGGCGCTCTTGAGCCTCTACCAGCGCCGGCTCATCACCTACGACGAGGCGAGCCGCTTCGTGCTCAACCCGCAGGTGCTGGGGCCGACCCCGCCTTGACGGGGTGAAAGGGGGTGGGGGGGGGGGGGGGGGGGGGGGGGGGGGGGGGGCGGGGCGGGGGGGGAGGGGGGCGAGGGGGGGGGGGGGGGGGGTAGGT
>CAUJGC010000442.1 GCA_963169075.1 Myxococcota bacterium | reverse complement strand
GCCGCCACCGCCACAGACGGCGCGCCCGCCGCGCGCAGCCACCCCTCCAGCCCGCCACCTGCTGCCGCCGCCCACGCCTCCGACCAGTCGATCCCCACGCCGTCGCCTCCCATCACCATAAATTGCCCCACCCCACCCGCCATGCTATCACCCCATAAACGGTCGTCCAGGGACGGGCGGCCCCGCCTCCGAGGAGCACCTCACCATGACCCTCCGCGTCATCGGCATCGACCCAGGCTCACGCAACACCGGCTGGGGGGTCGTCGAACTCCACGGCACACGCCTCATCCACGTCGCCTCCGGCACCATCGAGGCCCAGAAGCAGGCCCGCACCTTCCCCGAACGCCTCGAGATCATCTACGACGGACTCCTCGCCGCCATCGACGAGTACGAGCCCGAGGCCGCCTCCCTCGAAGGCATCTTCCACTACAAGAACGCCGACTCCGCCCTCAAGCTCGGACACGCACGCGGCGTCGCACTCCTCGCCGCGCGACTCCGACGCCTCGCCATCTTCGAATACCAGCCCACCCTCGTCAAACAGTCTGTCGTCGGCACCGGAAAAGCCGAAAAAGAGCAGGTCCAGCGCATGGTCTGCCTCCTCCTCGGCATCCCCCCCACCAAGCTCCTCGACACCTCCGACGCCCTCGCCAACGCCATCTGCCACCTCACCAAGGCCGACTTCCTCGCCAAGCTCGGCTAGGCGCCCCCTCAGCCGTTCGCCCCCAGGTCAAAACCCCGATGGCACGCCGTCTTCAAGCCAGGACGCCCCACCCCCGGCGATCACCTCCCCGGAGCCTGCATGAAGACACCCCTGCTGATCAGCTTGACGCTCGCCGCCTCGACAACGCTCTCAACTCAGGCCAATGCGCAGCGCTTCGACGCCGAGCGCCTCAAGCCGACCGAGTCCACGATCCTCATCGCCTCCCTCTCCCGGGTCGATCCCGCCTCCTGGTCCGTCTTCACCGACGTCATCAAACATGTCTTCTGTGACGTGGAGGTCATCACAGGCCAGGTCCGCCTCGACCCCGGCGGATGCATCTCCGTATACCGAGCGAACGGGAGCCCTCCTGATACAACCATCAACGGCACCTCAATCGACACAACCCTCCCAGGGCGCCGCTACCTCTTCTCCATCGAAGCGAAGGCCAGCGGCGTCCAGGGATCAACCGACGCGCTCCAGGGCCACTTCGAGGTCTCTCCCGAAGGAGGCGCCTTGCTCCTCGCGACCCGCAAGGACCCCCGGCTCCACCAACAGCTATGGATTGAAGAGGGCCAGCGCCGCGCCTCCACACGCCGCCGGTCTCCCGACGCCCTGCCCCTCACCCTGGAGGTCGCCATCGTCTGGATCCGCCTGGAGCAAGCCCTCGTCGCCGCGCGCCAACGCATCAACGCCAGCGCGAGGCTCATCATCGGGGGCGACCCATGCCCTCCGAGCCGCCTGGAGGTCCGCTTCACCGCAGCGAGCGCTCCCTACACCCTCCACATCCCTCGCCCTGATCGCTCCAGAGTCCTCACCCAGGAGACCTTCACCCCCGACGACACCGCCTGCGAAGCGGCTCCACGCCTGGGCGCCGTCAAGCTCAAAGGCCCAGACCCGCCGGGTGACCTCCCCGGATGGGAGCGCATCACCGTCACGCCGAGCGGCACCACACAGCTCGCGATCACCATTCAGGGCCCCGCTGGCTCCATCTTCGAACAACCCCACCACCTCACCTCCTGGATGGAGTACGCGTGCGAGGCTCAAGAAACCCGCTGCCTGGACGGCACACTGCTCACCACCCAGCCGGTGCTCCGCGCCTTCGACCGGGCGCTCCGCTGCGACCCCGACCCCACAGCTTGTCCCCGCTGAGACCGTCCACCCCAGGCTCCCCAGGAGAACAAGCCGCTGCCCTCAGCGGTGATGCTCAGATCGACCTCTTGCTCCCTCCTTGTATCGATACATGCCCATGCTCCGCACCGACCCGCCGCCTCAGGTGCACCAACCCCGCTGCCCTCCCCTGCTCCCTCGCCAGCCTCATCACCGGAGGCTGCGCTCATCGATCAAAACGGTTTGGAGCCCCGTGAGGTGACGAACTGACAAACAAGGCCTCGCGTCGTCGCTCGTAAGCTCCGCGTGGCCTTCTTCCATCTCCTCTCCAGAATCATTTTTCTTAGATGAGAGCCTACATCTTGACGCTCTACCTGAGCAGAGCTAGTCTGTAGTTGTCGTGTTAGTGGGCTGAGGCCCGTTCTTATCTATCGGCATACTCTCCATGACACCTCGGAAGCCCCCGGAGCGTCTCCCCAGCCTCCTCGCCTTCTCCCTCCTCGCCTTCTGCGCGTGTGACGACCCCACACCATCCCCCTGTCTCCCCCAACCCCACCTCGTCGATGCCGACGGCGACGGGTTCGGAGACGACCAGCGCCCGATGGAGGTCTGCGCGGGCCTCCCTGGCTTCGCGCGCGTCGGTGGAGACTGCGATGACTCCGACGCCACCCGCTCTCCCGCCGCGCTGGAGGTGTGCGACGACCTCGACAACGACTGCGACTCCGCCATGGACGAAGACACCCCCACGCTCGCGAGGCGCTATCAGGACGAGGACGAAGATGGCTTTGGCGACGCAGCGACCTTCATTGTGTCCTGCTCTCCACGTCGGGGCTATGTGGAGAACTCCGAAGACTGTGACGACACAGCCGCCTCGGTATCTCCCGGAGCGGAGGAGCTGTGTGACGGTCTGGACAACGACTGCGACGGCGCGATCGACGAGGCGCTCCCCTCCCAGCTGTGGTTTGTGGACGCCGACGGTGACGGCGTCGGCAGCGAAGCGCTGAGCGTGGAGAGCTGCCGTCCTCCTGAGGGCTTTGTGGCCGCGGCAGGCGACTGCGACGACAACGACCCCGCGCGGAGCCCCGAACACCCGGAGATCTGCAA
>CAUJGC010000441.1 GCA_963169075.1 Myxococcota bacterium | reverse complement strand
GGGCGTTCGCCCAGGCTTTTCCAGGGCGTTACCCCCCCGGGGGGGTTGCCGTCACGGGGGGGCCGGGGGGGTGCGTTGACACCGCGCCCTCTCCGGGCCACACTGGCGGCTTCCCTGCGCCGTCAGGCGCGGTGTTGAGCTGACATCATCCCCGGAGAAGAGGACGCATGACTTCAAACGCTACCCCGTTGGAGCAAGCCCAGTCACCCTGGCGTGAGATCGCAGAGTCGGAGCGGCTGGAGCGCGAGCTGCATGACCGCAAGCCCCAGCTCTCGTCGGGCAACGCGGTGGCAGAGGCCAACCGCTGCCTCTACTGCCATGACGCGCCGTGCATCAAGGCGTGTCCGACGGGGATCGACATCCCGACGTTCATCCGGAAGATCGCGACGGGGAACCTCTCGGGGAGCGCGCGGGTGATCCTGGACGCGAACATCCTGGGGCTCTCGTGCGCGCGGGTCTGCCCCACCGAGGTGCTCTGCGAGGGGGACTGCGTGTACAACCACCTGGACCAGCCGCCGATCCAGATCGGGAAGCTCCAGCGGGTGGCGACCGAGCACGCCTACGCGCGGGGGGAGCGCTTCTTCGAGCGGGGCGAGCCGAACGGTCGCCGTGTGGCGCTGGTGGGGGCGGGGCCCGCGAGCCTGGCCTGCGCGCACGAGCTGGCGCGGCTTGGGTATCTGTGCACGATCTTCGAGAAGCGGGACCTGCCGGGGGGGCTCAACAGCACGGGGGTCGCGCCGTACAAGCTGCACCTGGAGGACAGCCTGCGGGAGCTGGAGTACATCCTCGGGATCGGGGGCATCACGCTCCAGACGGGGGTGGAGGTGGGCGGCGAGGTGGGCCTGGAGGCGCTGGCGTCGGACTTTGACGCGGTGTTCATCGGGTTCGGGCTGGGCGAGGACGGGTTCATGGGGGTGGAGGGCGAGGACGCGGCGGGGGTGCACGGGGCGGTGGCCTTTATTGAGCGTCTGAAGACGGAGCCGGGCTTCTCGGTGGCGGGGGTCCGGTCGGCGGCGATCATCGGGGGCGGGAACACGGCGATCGACTGCGTGCGGGAGCTGCGGGGGTTGGGGGTGCCTCGGGTGCAGATGATCTACCGGCGGGACGAGGCCACGATGAGCGGCTACGCCCACGAGTGGACCTACGCCAAGGCCGAGGGCGTGCAGGGGGTCTTCCACGCGCAGCCGCTGGGCTTCGTGGTGGAGGCGGGCCAGGTGCGCGGCGTGGAGTGCGCCCGGACGCGGGTGGAGGAGGGCTCGGGTCGCCTGGTGGTGGACGCAGGGGAGCCCTTCGTGGTGGAGGCGGACCTGGTGCTGCTGGCCATCGGGCAGAGCAAGCTGGGCAGCCTCCTGGCGGACATCGAGGGCATCCAGCTGGATCGGGGCCGCGTCGTCGTCGATCCGGCCACGGGGCAGACCGGCGACCCGCGCTTCTTCGCGGGCGGGGACTGCGCCAACGGCGGCAAGGAGGTCGTCAACGCCGCCGCCGAGGGCAAGCGCGCCGCGCGCGGCATCCACGCCTGGCTCGACGCCAGGGGTTGAGCGCCGCAGGTCCATATCAAATAGATAGATAAAAGCATATAATTTGATATAGCTCAACGAGGAGCACGCGCATGGCCGATCTCACCTCCCGCTTCGCGGGCATCACGTCCCCCAACCCCTTCTGGCTGGCCTCGGCGCCGCCCACCAACACCGGCGAGCAGATCATGCGGGCCTTTGACGCGGGGTGGGGCGGGGCGGTCTGGAAGACCATCGGGCAGCCCATCATCAACGTCACCTCGCGCTTCGGGGCGGTCCACTATGGGCGCTCGCGGGTCATCGGCTTCAACAACATCGAGCTGATCTCGGACCGGCCCACGGAGGTCAACTTCAAGGAGATCTACGAGGTCAAGAAGCGCTACCCGAAGCACGCGGTCATCGCCAGCCTGATGGTGGAGTCCCGCGAGGAGTGGCGCGACATGATCAAGCGCTCCATCGACGCGGGGGCGGACGGGCTGGAGCTGAACTTCGGCTGCCCCCACGGGATGTGCGAGCGGGGGATGGGCTCGGCGGTGGGTCAGGAGCCGGCGGTGTGTGAAGAGATCACGCGCTGGGCGGTGGAGGACTCCACGATCCCGGTCATCATCAAGCTCACGCCCAACACGGGCGACATCAACGAGCCTGCCGAGGCGGCGCTGCGGGGCGGCGCCCACGCGCTGAGCCTGATCAACACGATCAAGAGCATCATCGGCGTGGACATCTACAAGGCGACCCCGCAGCCGCAGGTCCGGGGCGCCTCGACCAACGGCGGGTACTGCGGCCCGGCGGTGAAGCCCATCGCGCTGCACATGGTGGCGCAGCTGGCCCGCAACCCCCTGGTGAACGTCCCCATCAGCGGCATCGGCGGCGTCGAGACCTGGCAGGACGCGGTCGAGTTCCTGATGCTCGGCGCCACCAACGTCCAGGTCTGCACCTCGGTCATGCACTACGGCTACCGCATCGTCGAGGACATGATCGAGGGCATGGAGCGCTTTATGCGCGAGCAGGGCTACGCCACCCTGGAGGACATGATCGGCCTGGCCACCCCCAAATACAAGGAGTGGGGCGAGCTGGACCTCAACTACGAGCTGATCGCCCACATCGACGAGGAGAAGTGCATCGGCTGCCAGCTCTGCCACACGGCGTGCTGGGACGCGGCGCACCAGTGCATCCACCTCCGGGAGGACACGCGGGTGCCCTATGTGGACACCCACGAGTGCATCGGCTGCAACCTCTGCCAGATCGTCTGCCCCGTCCCCGACTGCATCACCATGCTGGAGGTGGACAACGGCAAGCCCCAGGTCACCTGGCAGGACTACGCCGACGCCCTCGCCCGAGGCGAAACCCTCCCCGCCGGCAAGCACACCAGCCAGACCGCCCTCAGCTGAGACAAGAATGGGGGTCCGGGGGGCGCTGCCCCCCGGCCGGGGGGGGGGGGGCCGCGGGGGACGGAAACACAAGAATAGAAAGAA
>CAUJGC010000440.1 GCA_963169075.1 Myxococcota bacterium | reverse complement strand
GGGGGGGGCCGGCCCCGTTGCTCCTGTGAGCGAAGCGATGCAGGAGCTTACGGGGCCGGGGGGGTCGGCGCCACCTTGATCTCAGGCCCATCGACCTTCGGGGCCTCCTCGGTCTTGATGGGCTGCTCCTGCGTCTTGGGGGCCTCCTCCGCCGGAGGCGCGGCCTGCTTGGCCTTCTCCAGCTCGTCGCGGAGCTTCTTGTTCTCCTCTTCGATCTGCTTGACGCGGGCCTCAGCCTCGGCCTTCTCCTTCTGCTCGGCCTCCAGCTTGGCGTCGGCGTCGGAGATCGCCTGGGCGTCGCGGTCGATGAAGGTGTACTGGAAGGTCAGCAGGACGTTGTTCTGGACCTGAAGCTCGTCGAGGAGCTGGGGGTCGCGGACCAGCTTGGCCTGGTATTGGACGATCATCCAGTCCACGACGTTGAGGCCCACCGTCGCGAACACGCTGACCTTGGTCAGATCGATCAGCCCGCGATCCTCCGGGTCGTTGTTGATGAACGGGAAGAGGACGCTGGAGCCCGCGTTGTAGACGATGCGGTTGCCCTGGAGCGCGCCGTTGGCGCCCACGAAGAGCTCCAGACCGCCCTGGTAGACGTTCGAGAGCTCGGTCGCCTCGATGTTGGGGGTGGCCGAGTCGTCGGTGAGGACGATCACGCCGTCCGCGAACGTCTCGCGCGCCCCGAAGCCCGCCCGGATGTCGATCGAGAAGGGACGCGAGTCATACGGCGACGCGAACACACCCACCGACTGGTTCAACGTCAGCGGGCTGAAGCCGTCCGCCAACGTCAGCCGCGTCGCGTCCTGGATCGTCTCCTGGTTCCCGTTGCTCCGCGTCACCTGGTACGTCACCGGCTCGGCCCGGACATCCTCCGTCGTCAAGACCGTGCTCTGGAGGTTCAAGCGGCCAAACGCGCCGAACCACCCGATGATGAAGTAGTTGTAGAGGCTCTCCAGATCGAGCACGTCGTTCGCCTTGACGAACTCATCCAGGACCGGCGTCCGCGCCCACGCCTCGCTCAACGAGAGCGTGTTGCGGACCTCGTGCGGGCCGTTGATGTAGTCCAGGCCGCCGATCAGGCTCACGCCGAAGAGGAACGAGAAGCCGTCCACCTGGCCCACCACCCGCCGGTTCGACGTCAGGTTCACGTTGGCCGCCAGCGCCAACGTCCCGTCCAACCCCTGCTTCTTCCCATCGGTCTGGGCGATGTCGTCCTCAGGGACGTAGTTGGTGACCTTGTTGTCGCCCGCCTGCGCGTGCGCCACACCCGACAACATCAACGCGCCGCCGACCAGGGCCAGCGCGACCGCTGCTCTCTTCATAGCCAACACCTGCTTTCGCTTGAAGCCGGACGGCACGCGCCCGGCAGAGTGGAGTGTCCCCACGCGGCGACCCCAAGGTCGCACAGCGGAGGTTCCTGGGCGGATCAGCCCAAAGGCGATACGTGGCCAGGACCAAGAGGTCGGGCCCGCCGCGTGGGACGAGCCCCCCTATCTCAAGCACCATGCCAGATCAGGCGCCGCCGCGTCTACGCCCTCTCCACACCCCGCGCCCCCTGCCCTGTCGCAGCGTGGCACAGGATGACACAGCGCGCTGTCGCAGCCGCAGGTCAGGCCTCCGGCGGTGGCTCCGGCGGCGGCTCCGGCGGCTCCTCCGACGGCTTCGGACGCTCGCGGGGCGGCAGGGTGCGATCCCCGAAGAGGGTGTCCTCGCGGCGCTGCTGGAGCACCCGGCGGAGCGCCGCCGTCGGGGAGCGCGGGACCGCGGGCTCGTCCTCGGGAGGATCGGGGCCGAGGAGGACCGCGATCCCCCGGAACTCGTCGCTGTTCTCCAGGAGGATCTTCACGATCATCGTCAGCGGCACCGAGAGGAGCATCCCGATCGGACCCCACACCCACCCCCACACCACCAGGGAGAGGAAGACCACCAGCGAGGAGAGCCCCAGGCGACGCCCCATGAAGTGCGGCTCAATGACGTTCCCCATGACCAGGTTGATGATCGTGTAGGCCACCGTGACCGCGAGGGCCCGCCCGCCCCCGTACTGCACCAGCGCCAGCAGGATCGGCGGCGCCGCCGCGATGATCGAGCCGATGTTCGGGATGAAGTTCAGCAGGAAGGCCACCAGCCCCCACAAGAAGGGGAAGTCCACCCCGATGGCCCACACGCTCAACCCCGCCGCCAGCCCCGTCCCCAGGCTCACCAGCGTCTTGATGACCAGGTAGCTGTTGATCTCGGTGGCGATCTTGGAGAACTTGCCCAGATCCGCCTCCGGATCGTCCATCGCCACCCGCAGCTTGCGCGGCAGCGCCGCCGCCTCCAGCAGGATGAAGACCATCGTCAGGACCACGAAGAGCGCGTTGGAGAGCAGCGCCGCCACGCTCGCCAGCGCGCTGCTGATCCACCCCATCGCCTGCCCCGGATCGACGTAGCCCAGCAGCTCCGACGCCTCCAGCTGCACGTTGTACTGCGCCGCCCACGCCACCGCCGACTTCAGGATCTCCGAGAGCCGCCCCCGATAGGTCGGGATCGCGTTGGTGAAGTCCGTCACCGAGGTGCCCAGGAGCGTCCCGATCAGCGCCATCGCCCCCACCACACCCACCACCACCAGCGTCACCGCCAGCCCCGACGGCACCCGCTTGCGCTGGAGCCAGAAGAGGAGCGGCGCGCTGATGATCGCCATGAAGGCCGCAAAGAGCACCGGCACGATGACCGACTCCGCCGCCTTCAGCCCCGCCACCACCACCACCAGCGCCGCCAGCATCAAGAGGAGGCGCGAGCCCGCGCCCGCGCCCATCGGTGTAGGCTCCGACATCACTGCACCCCCAGCAGCTCCACATCAAAGACCAGCGGGGCGTTGGGCGGGATGCTCGCACCCGCCCCTGTCGGCCCATACCCCATCTCCGGCGGGATGAAGAGGCACGCCCGGCTCCCCACCTTCATGTTCGCCAGCCCCTCATCCCACCCCCGGATCACCTTCCCCACCCCCAGCTCAAAGCGGAACGCCTCCCCCCGCTCCCGCGACGAGTCAAAGCGCGTCCCATCCATCAGCCACCCCGTGTAGTGCACCGTCACCTGCTGCCCCGGCTCCGGCGCCGGGCCGTCCCCGAAGCTCAAGAAGGCCACCCGCACACCGCCCCCGATCTCCATCGCGGGCGCCGCATTGCAGTGCGCCGCCTCCCCCTCCGCCTCCGTCGGCTGCGCCTCCTCCTCCCCGTCCCCGTCGCCCGCAGCCGCCTGCGGCGGGCTCACCGGGCGCCGCACCTCCTCCGCAGGCGCGCACCCCAGGCTCACCGCCAGACCCGCCGCCGCCAACCCCCACCACACCAACCTGCTCCACCGCGTCATGCTCGTCCTCCTTATCAAGACAGCCCCGACAAAGTGGACCAGCGCAGGGGCGGCGTCAAGGAGTCACCTCAGCCGCCCAGCTCCAGCGGCCCTGGGTCCACCCGCGCCATCGCACAAGCAAGCCCCGCTGCCCTTGACCTGACCCGCTCGTCATGTGAGAGTGAACTCTGTGAAGCGACTTGTTGACCCGCAGCCCACACGACGCGTGAGGCTGCCTCCCCCCCACCCCCTCCCCCACGAGGTCACCCCATGCAACGCACCACCCAGGACACCTACCTGCTGGAGCAGACCCAGCGCGGCATCGACCGACTCGCACAGCACGCCCCCAAGCACCCCCACGCCGCCCCCCTCAAGGAGCAGGCCCTCGCCTTGCTCGGGGGCGTCGCCCCCACGCTGGAGCAGGCGCTCCAGCGCGCCGAGGCCGAAGGGCTCGACGACCACCGCGCCAGCGCCGCGCTCCGCGAGGCGCGCGGCGACGCCGACGACGCCTACGAGGGCCTCAATCTCAGCCTCAAGGCCCACATCTTCAACATCCGCGCCGGGGATCGCGCCGCCGGGGAGCGCCTGGAGCAAGAACGCCGACGGTTTTGCCCCACCTCGCCGTCCTCCTTCCTCGCGCTCTCGCCGGATCGGGCCTTGAGCGCGCTCCAGGCCATCGTGACCTTCGGGGATGGGCTGCTCGGGGCCGAGCACCCCGCCCAGATCCAGGCGGGGATCGCCCTCCAGGCCTTCCGCGAGGCCCGACGCCAGATGGATCGGGAGGCCGGGGAGTCCCTCCAGGCCCGAAACACGCTGGATCAGGCCCGCGAGGATGCCCTCCGCGCCTACCGCGCCGCGCGCTGCATCACTGAGGCCGCCCTCCTCCTCGACAACGCCGAGGATCAGCTCAATGACTACCTCGTCCATCCGCGACGCCGGTGACCCCCCCGGCTGCGTAAGCTCCTGCTCCGCTGCGCTTCACAGGAGCAACGCAGCCGGTCCCCCCCGTGACGGGGGGACACCGACGGGTCGCTGGGGGGACGGGTCGCGAGCGGTGGCGAGCGAGCGCAGCGCGGGAGGTCGGTGCCCCCCCGTCACGGGGGGGGCCGGGGGCGTTCGTCCAGTCCCGGAGGGCTGGACGTTACGCCCCCGGGGGGGTTGCCGGGGGCGTTCGTCCAGTCCCGGAGGGCTGGACGTTACGCCCCCGGGGGGGTCGCCGGGGCCTTCCCTGCAAAAAGCGTCGCGACGCCGAAGGTGAGGGGGTGGGTCTGGACGTGGGTGAGGCCGGCGTCGCGCATGAGCTGGGCGAAGTCGTCGGGTGAGGGGAAGGCGGCGATGGAGCGCTGGAGGTAGTCGTACTCGGCGCCGCCGACGACGAGGCCGCCGAGGCGCGGGACGACCTGATGGATGTGGAAGCGGGCGAGGGAGGGGATGAGGCCGGGATCGCGGGGGTCGTTCAGCTCCAGGATGACGACGGCGCCGCCGGGCTTGACGACGCGGGCCATCTCGCGGAGGGCGCGGGCGCGGTCGGGGACGTTGCGGATGCCGAAGCCCATGATGGAGCCGTCGAAGGTGTCGTCGGGGAAGTCGAGGGCCTGGGCGTCTCCGACGTGGAGGGTGACGCGGCCCTGGAGGGAGCGATCGACGGCCTTGAGGCGGCCAAAGGAGAGCATGTTCTCGGAGGGGTCCACGCCGTCCACGGTGGCGCCGGGGTGGAGGTGCGCCACCTGGAGGGCCAGGTCGGCGGTGCCGGTGGCCAGGTCGAGGTAGCGGCCGCCGAGGCGGCAGCGCAGCGCCGCGACCGCCTTGCGGCGCCAGCGCTGATCGACGCCCATGGAGATGATGCGGTTGAGGAGGTCGTAGCGGTAGGCGATGCGATCAAACATCGCGCCGCTGCCTTCGGGCTGGGTGGAGGTGCTCATCGGGGGGGCTCCGCCTGGAGAGGGGCCGCGAGGGGCCAGGGTGCGGGGAGAGCGGCGTGGTCGCTGGCCGGGGCGCAGGGCGCTCGGGTGAGGCCGAGCATGGCGCCGAGGGCGAGCAGCTCGCCGCGGGTGAGCTGCTGGGGGCCGTCGCTGCATGCGTCGGCGGGGTTGGGGTGGGCCTCGATGATGACGCCGGAGGCGCCCGCAGCGAGGGAGGCCAGGGCGAGGCGCGGGATGAGGTCGCGGCGCCCGGCGGCGTGGGAGGGGTCCGCGATCACGGGGAGGCCGTGGACGTCGCGCAGGAGGGTGATGGTCGCCACGTCGAGGAGGAAGCGGGTGTGGCCGTCGAAGTGGCGGATGCCGCGCTCGCAGAAGACGAC
>CAUJGC010000439.1 GCA_963169075.1 Myxococcota bacterium | reverse complement strand
CAGATGTTGCTGGTGGCTTTTTCGCGTCGGATGTGCTGCTCGCGGGTCTGCAAGGCGAGGCGGAGGGCGTGTCCGCCGCCGGCGTCGCGGGTGAGGCCGACGAGGCGTCCCGGGATGCGGCGCTGGTGTTTTTCGGCGGTGGCGAAGAAGGCGGCGTGGGGTCCGCCGTAGCCGACGGGGACGCCGAAGCGCTGCGAGGAGCCGATGGCGATGTCGGCGCCGCACTCGCCGGGGGGCTTGAGGAGGGTGAGGGCGAGGAGGTCGGTGGCGACGATGAGGAGGGCGCCGGCGTCGTGGGCCTGTGCGGCGAGGGGGGCGAGATCGAAGAGGCAGCCATCGGCGGCGGGGTATTGGACGAGGAGGGCGAAGGTGTCTTCGTCGAGGGTGAGGTCCTGGCGGTCCTGGATGTCGACGAGGACGCCGAGGGGTGTGGCGCGTGTCTGGACGACGGCGCGGGTCTGGGGGAAGGTGTCGCGCGCGATGACGAAGCGCCGCCGGGCGCCGTTGGCGGCGTTGAAGGCGAGGCTCATGGCCTCGGCGGCGGCGGTGGCTTCGTCGAGGAGGGAGGCGTTGGCGACGGGGAGGGCGGTGAGGTCTGCGATGACGGTCTGGAAGTTGAGGAGGGCTTCGAGGCGTCCCTGGGCGATCTCGGCCTGGTAGGGGGTGTACTGGGTGTACCAGCCGGGGTTTTCGAGGATGTTGCGCTGGATGACGGGGGGTGTGAGGGCGTTGACGTAGCCCATGCCGATGAAGGAGCGCCAGCGGAGGTTGAGGGCGGCGATGTCCGCCAGCTCGCGGAGGGCCTGGTGTTCGGCGGCGCCGGGTCCGCTGCGCAGGGGCGTGGCGGTGCGGAGGGAGGTGGGGACGCAGGCGTCGAGGAAGCTCTCCATGGAGTCGAAGCCGAGGTCGCGGAGCATGGCCTGGAGGTCTGCGTCGCGTGGGCCGATGTGTCGCTGGGAGAAGGCTTCCAGGGTGGTCTTGTTGAGATCGGAGTGCAGGGTCATGCGTCGGCTCCTCGGCTTGGTGCGGGTGCGGCGGCGCGCGTCGTGCGGGCTGCAGCCCCTCGGGCTCGGGGTTTACCTGGGAACCGGCGGTGCGTCAACAGGGGAGGCGGGGTCGCGGTGAGGGCGTCGGAGCGGGTTGGGTTGACAGGGCGTGGGGTCATCTCGTAGATCGATGGAGGTTGGAGGTTTCGCGCCTGGAGAGGTCCTCGGCAGCACGGCGGGTGGGCAGGACCTGGAGCGGGCGCCGCAAGCGTGCGGACGCACCCTGGGAGGGTCATGAGGACAGATGTCGTGAGAGGTATTATCCTGTGTGTTGCCGCGATGCTCCTGACGCCGACGGCGGCCTGGGCCCAGGAGGGCGCGTCAGCGCCCGAGGAGGCTCCGGACGCTGGCGTGACCGCGGAGGAGCCGGCAGGGCAGGAGGCCTCGCCTGGCGGCGAGGGTGTGGACCCGCGCCAGGTGGGTCTGGCGCCGACGCCGCAGGGGGTGACGGGGCTCTTCCACACGACCTCAGCGCAGACGAGCGAGGAGCTGACGTTCCGGTTCGGGCTCTTCATGCAGGCGTTCTCGGGTTCGGACGTGGTGCGCGCCAACGACGAGAACTCGCGCTTCATCGGGACGCTGGTGCTCTCCGCGACGCCGCTGCCGTGGCTGGAGCCCTACCTGGTGCTGGGGGCGCGCTCGAACTCGAACACGTTCAGCACGCCGCAGACGGTGCTGGCGCAGGGGGACACGTCGCTGGGGGCGAAGGCGGTGTACGGGGTGGCGCCGGCGTTCTCGGTGGGCGGCGAGCTGCGGCTGGACTTCCTGACGGGGGCCGGGGACACGTCGCTCGACTTCGGGGCGACGAGCGTGAAGCTGGCGGCGCTGGGGACCTTCGACGGTCAGGCGCTGCCTCGCCCGGTGCCGCTGCGAGCGCACCTGAACGTGGGCTATTACGTCGATAACAGCGATCAGCTCCTCCCCGAAGACGAGGACGGGCTGAAGATCCCGCCGGATCGGGTGACGCGCTTCGCGCAGGGGCTCTCGGCCTACGATCAGGTGCAGGTGGGGCTGGGGGTGGAGGCGCCGCTGCCCTATGTGACGGCCTCGCTGGAGTACACGCTGGGGATCTGGTCGGGGCAGGAGCCCGCGGCGCTCTGCGGCGATGGCGCGGCGCTGCCGTGTCCGTCGCAGGCGGGGTTCGGGGCGAACCCGCAGGTGGTCACGCTGGGCGTGAAGGGCGCGCCGCTGGAGGGGCTGGTGCTGAACGCGGCGCTGGACCTGGGGTTGAGCACCGAGGACGTCTCGGGGGCGCCCGCGACGGCGCCCTGGAACCTGATCCTGGGGCTGGCCTACGTCTTCGATCCGCGCCCGAAGATCGTGGAGATCGAGCGGGTGGTCACCCAGAAGGAGGTCGTACAGGTCGCGCCCAAGGAGGCGTGGCTGGCCGGGACGGTGGTGGATCTGGACACCGCCGATCCGGTGCCTGGCGCGACGCTGACCTGGGAGGGGACGTCGCTCACCCGCCAGGCCACCGGCGAGAAGGACGGGGCGTTCCGCTCCTACGGCTTTGAGCCGGGGGCCAAGGTGACGCTCCAGATCAGCCACCCCAACTACGAGGCGCAGACGGTGACGCAGACGCTGCAGGAGGGGGAGAACCTCGTGCAGGTGAAGCTGAAGCCGGAGGGCGCGGTGGGCGTGGTGAGCGGGACGATCCGCAACGCCGACGGCTCGCCTGCCACGGGCACGGTGGTGTTGACGGGGCCGCGGACCTACACCGTGAACCTGGAGGGCGGCGCCTTCGCCCAGAAGGTGCTGGCGGGCAACTACACCGTGGCGGCGACCATCGCCGGCTCGCTCACCGCGGGCCGCGACGTCGAGGTCAAGCCCGACGGGAAGGTGGAGGTGCAGGCGACGCTGGCGGCGCGCCCGGCGACCTCGGCGGTGACCGTGACGGAGAACAAGCTGCTGCTGGAGGGGCGGATCGAGTTCGACAAGGGCGCGCTCAAGCCCGCCTCGGAGGCCCTGCTGGATCAGGTGGCGGCGGCGATCCTGGAGCACCCCGAGTTCAAGCGCATCCGCGTCGAGGCCCACACCGACGACCGCGTCCCGGCCAACAAGCGCGTCGAGGAGACGGAGGCCCAGGCCAAGGCGGTGCGCGACTACCTCCTCAAGCGCGGCATCAGCGCCGAGCGCCTGGAGGCCAAGGGCTTCGGGGCGGATCAGCCGCTGGTGCCCAACATCTCGACCCGCAACCGGGACATCAACCGCCGCGTCTCCTTCACCGTGGTGTCGCGCCGCGCCGCCGAGTAGCCCCTCCTCCATGGATGCGCTCTGGGCGCTCCTCCTCGCCGCCCTGCTCGGTCCCGCGCCGGGCGGCGAGCCTGCGCTCCGCTGCGGCTCCGTCGAGGCGCCCCGCGGCGGTCCGATGGTCTACGTCCCCGCAGGGCACTTCTGGCGAGGCAGCACCCCGGAGGAGGAGCCCTACCGGGAGACGACCCGCCCGCGTAAGCGGGTCTGGGTGGACGCCTTCTGGATCGATCGCGCCGAGGTGAGCGTCCGCGACTACGCCGCGTGCGTCCACGCAGGCGTCTGCACGCCCCCCGACACCGCCAGCACACACTGCGTCGAGCGCCCCGAGAGCCTCTTCCTGGAGCCCTGGCTCCACGCCGAGACCCTGGGCGACCACCCCGTCGCCTGCGTCACCCGCCCTCAGGCCGAGGTCTACTGCCGCTGGGTCGGCAAGTGCCTCCCCAGCGAGGACGCCTGGGAGAAGGCCGCCCGCGGCGCCGACGGGCGGCCCTACCCCTGGGGGTGGTATGAGCCCTCCAGCCAGGACGCCCGCTTCGGCCACTTCGCAGATCCCCCCGCGCTGGAAGACCCCGCCCCAGGCCAGCGCTTCGTCTTCACCGCCCCGGTGGGCCAGCGCCCGCGCGGCGCCTCACCCTACGGCGCCCTCGACATGAGCGGCAACGTCTGGGAGTGGACCCGCGGCCTGGAGGGAGGCGAGGCACCCCTCCGGGGAGGGCGCTACCTTGGCCCCGAGGCAGCTCCGGCGCCTGCCTTCGCGCGAGCCCTCGCTGCCCCCGACGCTGCGCGGAGCGACATCGGCTTCCGCTGCGCCTGGTAGCTGAGGAGGCGCGGCGCGTGACGCGCCCGCCTGACGCGTCGCGTCAGGGAGGCGCCTGGGGAATAAAGCTCGACCTCGTGGTGGCGGGCCTTCACGAACAATTGACGCAAAAAAACAAGCAGGGGGCTGGCTTTTTTGCGCGCCTGTGACTACCTGTCGTGCATCGTGTTGGGGCCTGTCTAACGTTCGTTAGGCAGCCCCAACCACCCTCCACGGCACGACAGACATGAGCGACCAGCCTCCCTCTGCATCTTCTCCCTTCTGCTGCCCGGGTCAACCTGCCGAGCAGGATGACGCCCGGTCCCGGATCCTGGAGACGGCGACGCGCCTCTTCGCTGAGAAGGGCTTCGCGGCGACCTCCATCCGGGAGATCAGCCAGGCCGCCGGGGTGACCAACCCAACCATCTATTATCACTTTGGTAGCAAGTCGGGGCTCTACCACTGCATCGTCGCGGAGTCCAACACCGCCGTCCGGGAGCACGTCGAGCGTCTCCTGGAGGACGCCTCGTCGTTTCGGGCGGGGCTGGTGGGCTGGCTGATGGCCTACTTCACCGCGGCGCGCCAGAACCCGCACCTCTTGCGGATGCACTTCGCGACGGCGATCGGCCTGGTCGAGCCCCCCGAGGGGCTCGACCTGCGTCAGCTGGAGGCCGAGCGCCGCGCGCACCTCCAGGCGATGCTGCGCCGGGGCCAGGAGGCGGGGTGCATCCGCCGGGATCTGGCCCTGGACGCGATCCAGAACCTCCTCGCGGGGTGTCTGCTCATCCCGATGCTGCACTTCATGACCGGGGTGCAGGACTGCTTGAGCCAGACGACCGCTGAACAGCTCATCGATCTCTTCTTGAACGGCGCCGCGCCGCCCAAACAGGAGCCCTGAACGCGCTATGCGAAGCACCGATCCCCTCCGCTCATCCTCTCTGCTGCGCCGCGCTGGCGCTGTTGCGCTGGCGGCGCTCCCGCTCCTCTCCGCGCTGGGCTGCAAGCCTCCGGAGGAGAAGCCCGCCCAGGCCGAGGCGCCCGTCAAGCGCGCCTCGCGGGTCGAGGTCGCGCGCATCAGCGCGGTGCCCTTCGACGCCGCCATCACCCTCGTCGGCCAGACCGAGGCCAACGAGAAGATCACCGTCGCCGCCGAGGCCCCCGGTCGGGTCACCGCGGTCAACTACGATGAAGGTCAGACGGTCACCCAGGGCCAGTGGCTCGCGCGGGTAGACGCCAGCGTGGACCGCACGCGCCTGGGGCAGCTCCAGGTGGGGCTGGAGCAGGCCCGGCGCGACCTGGCGCGCCTCAAGGAGCTCAAGGGCAAGGGCCTGGCGACGGACGCCCAGATCGAGCAGGCCCAGCTCGGCGTAGACAACGCGGAGTACAACATCCGGGTGACCCGCTCCGGGCTGGGGAAGACCACCGTCAACGCGCCCATCTCCGGCATCGTCGAGACGGTGCACACCGAGGCCGGCGAGTACGCCAACCCCGGCGCGCCCCTGGTCACGATCCTGGACTGGGACACGCTCCTGGTCACCGCCGGGCTGCCGGAGTCGGACCTGCCCTACGCCGCCCCCGGCAAGCAGGTCAAGGTCCACATCACCGCGCTCAACATCGACGTGGACGCCAAGATCCGGCGCATCGGCGTGCAGGCCAACACCGCCAACCGCACCTTCCCCCTCATCATCGAGGTCCCCAACGCCGACCACAAGCTGCGCCCCGGCATGCGGGCCGACGTCATCCTCCAGACCGAGCGCTACGAGGCCGGGCTCATGGTGCCCCGCGACGCCGTGATCGAGACGGTCGATGGGCGCGCGGTGTTCGTCGTCGAGGGCGACACCGCCCACCGCCGCTTCGTCGAGATCGGCCCCGGCAAGGGCGCCTACGTCCTGATCACCCGCGGCGTGGAGGCCGGCCAGCAGGTCGTCACCGTCGGCCAGCGCCTCCTGTCGGACAACGAGCACGTCCAGATCCTCAAGACCAGCGAGTGCTGCCAGCAACAGCTCGCCCTCCACGGCGCCCCGGCTCCCGCCGCGGCCCCTGCTGAGGCGCCGCGAGAGCCCGAGGAGGCCGCCGCAAAATGAAGCTCACGGAATTCTCGATTGATCACAGCGTCGCGGTCTATGTCCTGACCGCGATCATCGTCATCGGCGGTCTTGGGGCCTACCTGGGCCTCCCGCGCGAGGCCGCGCCCGACATCACCATCCCGGTGGTCTTGATCACGACCCCCTACTACGGCGTGGCGCCCGCCGACATCGAGTCGCTGGTGACCCAGCCGCTGGAGAAGGAGCTGAAGGAGCTCAAGGATGTCGAGACGTTGACCTCGACCTCGGCGGAGGGGGCGAGCATCGTCAGCGTGCAGTTCACGCCGGACGTGGACATCGACTCGGCGGTCCAGAAGATCCGCGAGAAGGTGGACAAGGCGAAGCCGGAGCTGCCGGAGGACGCCGAGGACCCGATCATCACGGAGATCAACTTCTCCGAGTTCCCGATCATGATCGTCAACATCGCGGGCTCGGGCGATCTGGTCCAGCTCAAGCGCATCGGGGAGGATCTCCAGGATCGCTTTGAGCAGATCCCGGGCGTGCTGGATGTGGAGATCGCGGGGGATCTGGAGCGCGAGATCCAGGTCAACGTCGATCCGGCCAAGCTCCAGCGCTACAAGCTCTCGCTGGGCGAGATCAGCGGCGCGCTCCAGCGGGAGAACGTGAACCTGCCGGGCGGCTCGGTGGATCTGGGGAGCATGAGCTACCTGGTCCGTGTGGACGGCGAGTTCAAGGACGCCGCCCCCATCGGGGATCTGGTGATCAAGGAGGTGGGCGGTCAGCCGGTCTTCATCCGGGACGTGGCGGAGGTCCGCGACTTCTACAAGGAGCAGACGACCTACTCCCGGGTGGACGGTCAGACCAACGTCAGCCTCTCGATCCAGAAGCGCGCCGGTGAGAACCTGCTGGGGATCACCGACGAGGTGAAGTCCATCCTGGCGAAGTACGAGGCGGAGGAGAAGCCGGACAACATCACGATCTCGATCACGGGGGACGTGTCCAAGCAGATCCGCAGCCAGGTCTCGGACCTGGAGAACAACATCCTCACGGGGCTCATCCTCGTGGTGGCGGTCTTGTTCTTCTTCATGGGCGGGGCGCGCAACAGCCTCTTTGTGGCGTCTGCGATCCCGCTCTCGATGCTGATCAGCTTCATGGTGTTGAGCGCGATGGGGATCACGCTGAACATGGTGGTGCTCTTCTCGCTGATCCTGGCGCTGGGGATGTTGGTGGATAACGCCATCGTCATCATCGAGAACATCTACCGGCACGCCTCGATGGGCAAGCCGCGGGGGCAGGCGGCGCGTGACGCGGTGGCGGAGGTCGGCTGGCCGATCATCTCCTCGACGGCGACGACGGTGGCGGCGTTCCTGCCGATGATGTTCTGGCCGGGGATCATGGGCGAGTTCATGGGGTATCTGCCCTTGACGGTCATCATCGTGCTCCTGGCGTCGCTCTTCGTGGCGCTGGTGATCAACCCGGTGCTGGCGGCGACGCTGATGAAGGTGAAGCCCGGCGTGGTGGTGGATGAGGACGCGGTGCCGGACAACTTCATCTATCGGGCGTATCGGGGGACGCTGGAGTTCGCGACGAAGCAGCGCTGGCTGGTGGTGCTGCTCTCGATCGGCTCGCTGGTGGGGACGTTCGTGGCCTACGGCGCGCTGGGTCACGGCGTGGAGTTCTTCCCGGAGACGACGCCGGAGAGCATCTTCCTGAACGTCCGCGGCGCGGACGGCTCGCTGGTGGACACGACCGACGCGGTGGTGCGCAGGCTGGAGGAGGACATCCGCAAGGAGCCGAACGTCGAGAGCCTGGTGTCGAACGTGGGCGTGGCGACCAGCTCCCAGTTCTCGACCGGCGGCGCGGCGAACCAGGCGCGCATCACCATCGACTTCCAGGACGCGGACAAGCTGGTGGAGCCGCCGTCCAAGACCATCGAGAACATCCGCGGCTTCACCTACGCCATCGCGGGGGCGGAGTTCGAGGTGCAGAAGCAGGACATGGGCCCTCCGGGCGGCAAGCCGATCAACATCGAGGTGTCGGGCAAGGACTACCACGGCCTGGGGAAGCTGACGGCGCAGATGCGTCAGAAGATCCAGGACATCCCGGGGCTGGAGGATCTGAAGGACGACTACGTCAGCGGTCGCCCCGAGGTCCGGGTCCGGGTGGATCGCCGCCAGGCGGCGCTGATGGGGGTCTCCACCTTCCAGATCGCAGACACGGTGCGCGCGGCGATCAACGGCGCCACGGCGACCAAGCTGCGCGACGGCGAGGACGAGTTTGACGTGGTGGTGCGGCTGGACAAGAAGGAGCGGGCGACGCTGGAGGACATCCAGGCGTTGACCGTCACGGGCCGCGACGGCGCCCAGATCCCCCTGCGGGAGCTGGCGACGCTGGAGACGGGGGGCGGCACGGGCTCGATCCGGCACGTGGACGTGGAGCGCGTCGTCACCATCCAGGCCAACGTCAGCGAGGGCTTCCTGCCCAACGACGTCCTCAAGGCCGTCCAGGAGCGCCTCAAGACCGAGAAGGTGCCGCCGGGCTACCGCGTCACCTACACCGGCGAGAACAAGGAGCAGGCCGAGGCCGCGGCGTTCCTGAGCAAGGCGCTGCTGGCGGCGCTCTTCCTCATCACGCTGGTGCTGGTGACCCAGTTCAACTCGATCCTCCAGCCGATGGTCATCGTGGCCAGCGTGCTCTTGAGCCTCATCGGGGTGCTCTGGGGGTTGATCCTGACCAACACGCCCTTCGGGATCGTCATGGTCGGCATCGGGATCATCTCGCTGGCGGGGGTCGTGGTCAACAACGCCATCGTGCTCATGGACTACACCAACGTCCTGCGAGCGCGCGGCATGGAGCGGAGGCAGGCGGTCATCCAGGCGGGCCTCACCCGCTTCCGCCCCGTCATGCTCACCGCGGTGACGACCATCCTGGGCCTGGTGCCGATGGTGTTCGGGGTGTCCTTCGACTTCTTCACGCTGGAGGTCATCTACGGCGGGCGCTCGGCGGAGATGTGGGGCTCGATGTCGCGGGCTGTGGCCTCGGGGCTCCTGGTCGCGACGCTCCTGACGCTGGTCGTGGTCCCTGTGCTCTACACCCTCGCGGACGACGTCGGCGGCTTCTTCGGGCGTCTCTTCGGCTCCAAGGACGACGCGTCCCCCGCGCCGCAGCCCCAGGATGACAGCGCCTCGCACCAGGTGCCCTCGCCTGCGATGCAGAGCTCCAAGCTCCTCTAAGGATTCACCTATGAAGCGCACCCCCATCGCCGCTGCGGCGCGGGGGGCTCTGCCCCTCGCGCTGCTCCTCGCCTCCGCTCTGCCCGCCGCGCCTGCCTGGGCGCAGGACGGCGCGCCGACCCCCACCCCCACCGCCCCGGACCCCGCCGCGGACGACATGTTCAACCGCGCCCAGAGCATCGACACCCAGACCAGCGAGCTGGGCGTCATCCAGGCCTCCCGCGTCCTCTCCTTCGACGAGGCCGTCGAGCTGGTCATCCGCAACAGCCCCGACATCAAGATCGCGGAGGAGCGCCTCAAGCAGGCCCAGGTCCTCCAGGATCGCGCCTGGGCGCTCCTGCTCCCCACCGCGACCCTCCAGGGCGTCTACACCCGCTTCAACAAAGAGATCGCCACCAACTTCGGCCCCGCCGAGATCATCATCCAGCCCCAGGACGCCTTCAACTTCCAGGGCACCCTCCGCACGACCCTCTTCAACGGCCGCGCCTTCCCCCTCCTCAAGGTGGCCTACCTCACCGAGGAGCTGCAACGCCTGGGCAACCAGCAGGTCGAGCTGGAGCTGCGCTACGCCACCGCCCAGCAGTACTTCCAGCTCCTCACCCTCAAGAAGCTCATCACCATCTCCGAGGAGTCCCTCAAGTCCCGCGAGGTGGTGCTGGAGGCGACCCGCGCCCGCGTCAACGCAGGCACCGCCACCCCCTTCGAGGCCACCCGCGCCGAGACGGCGGTCCTCACCGCCCGCAACGAGCTGGAGGCCAACAAGCTCGCCTTCCACAAGGCCCGCGAGGGCCTGGCCTCCTTCCTCCTGACCCCGGCGGACTTTGACGTGGCCGAGCCCCGCAAGCGTCAGCTCCCCGCCTCACGGACGAGCTTCGTGGACCAGGCCATGAGCGAGCGCGCCGACCTCAAGCTCGCCCGCAAGCAGGTCGAGTCCAACGACCTCCAGCAAGACGCCAACTGGTGGCTCTACGCCCCCACCGTCAGCGCCCAGTTCAATGTCACCAAGGTCCCCGAGACCGCCCTCCAGCCCAACCCCTGGCAGTGGAACATCCAGGTCATCGCCGCCTGGACCCTCTACGACGGCGGCATGCGCGAGGCCAGCATCAAGGAGCAGAGCATCGCCATCCAGACCCAGGACTACGAGATCCAGAAGCTTGAGGAGGGGATCCGCCGCGACATCGAGCTGGCCTTCCTCGACGTCGAGAACCTCCAGGTCCAGCTCCGCTCCGCCGAGGAGGAGATCAAGCTCGCCGAGCTGGGCCTCCAGCAGGCTCAGGACGGCTACCGCCTCGGCGCGCTCCTCCAGATCGACGTCCTCAACGCCGAGACGCAGCTCCGCCTCGCCAGGGCCAACCAGGCGCGCCTCCAGCTCGCCTACGATCTGGCGGTGGAGAGCACCTGGCGCGTCGCAGGCGTGGACGTCGCCGAGTAACTGACAAAAAATGTCACCGGGAGCAAAAAAGGGCTTGCCCCTGTAGAGCTCCGTCCTTATTGTACACCCTCAGGAGTTGCCCTGGGTGCTGGGGGAGAGGGCGTGGGCCCTACCTTACGCTGTCGGGCTGGCCCGCTCAGGGTTGGTTCGCAGTCCCGCCACCTGCCGGGGTCAGGCCCGGCACACCCTCCTCAATATCCTCCCGAACCAGGCTTTGTGCGACCTGGATTCCCTACCTTACTCCCTCCGAGACGTCTTCTCCCCCAGCACCCAGCGCAACTCCACGCCACGCCCCAGGTCAGACGACCTGGGGCGTGGCGCTTGGGGGCAACCCCCCCGGCTGCGTAACCTCCGGGCTGCTCGCCCGGAGGAACGCAGCCGGTCCCCGCCGTGACGGCAACCCCCCCGGCTGCGTAACGTCGGGCTCGGGCAAAGCCCGGCCCGACGAACGCAGCCGGTCCCCCCCGTGACGGGGGGACACCGACCTCGCTGCGCTCGCCATGTGCTCGCTGCGCTCGCTCGCCACCGCTCGCCC
>CAUJGC010000438.1 GCA_963169075.1 Myxococcota bacterium | reverse complement strand
GTCCGCCCCCCCCCCCCCCGGCTGGGGGGGTTTTTGGGGGGGGGTGGCACCCACCCACCCCCGCGCCGGCGGCCCCCACGCCTGCGGAGGTCCAGCTGTCACCTTCTCCCAGCACCTCCACCTCCAGCTCGGGGTCGTCTTCCGCGAGGGCGTCGATGAAGTAGCGGATGGGGAGGTTCTGGTCGGCGGCGCCGAGGGCGTAGGGATCCTCGCGACGGTAGAGGAGGACGGTGCTCGGCTCCAGGATGCGCGTAGCCCAGATGAGCCCCTCGACGGAGGAGCCTTCGACGGCCGCGATGAGGAGATCCACCCGGGACCTGGCCGCGATCTCCTTGAGCAGCTCGACCTGCGCGCTCCCGGCGAACGCGGCGGAGGCGAAGAGGACGCGCACCTCCTCTTGAAACGTCACCAGAAAGCCCAGGATGTCGCGGGACGAGGCGAAGGGGGGGCGCAAGGCGGCCTCCAGGCCGCCGAGGCGAGGCATGAGGCGTTGGACCGCCTCGATGCCGGGCACGGGGAGGCCTGCGCGGAGCGGGATGCGGAGCGGGACGGCGGTGATCCGGAGGTGAGCGCCCCGCGCGCGCCCCCACGCCTTCAGATCCATGACGCGCTCCGGGGGCAGCGCCTGAAGCCGCGCCGCCGCGGCGCAGACCTCAGGCGAGGCCACGAGCATGGCGTCGGGGTGGGCCTCCAGGAGATCCAGCGCGTCCTCCAGGGTGGCGTCGTCGCCCTCGGTGAGCAGGACAAAGTCCGCCGGGGGCGCCTCGGGCCGCCCCTTCCGGGGCAGCGCGGGGTCCAGCTGAAGGACCACCTCCGCTCCGTAAGCCAACGTCCACCACCCCTGTCCTTCGTGCTTTGCCTTGAGCTGCGCCATGCCAGACACCTCCGCGTGGGTTCTTGATCCTACCGGCGCCGTTACTCTAAGCATCGACGCGGGGCGTGTCTACCGCGCGCGACCTCAGAAGGGGTCGCGCTTCGCCGCCGCTCCATGTAAAGAGAGGGGAGCGACGTCGGCGAGGGTGGGTCAGGAGCGCGGAGGAGAGCGAGATGAGGGACACGTTGCGGAGCGCGGCGCTGGGTGTGGCGTGCTGGGTGTTGGCGGGGTGCGGGGGGGCGTTCTTCGCCTCGCATGAGGCGGCGCTGCCGGCGGACGCGACCTTCGCGACGGCGCAGCCGGAGGCCGGGGCGTTGGCGCGCTACCAGCGCGCGGCGGCGTGGTCGGAGGATGTGGGGGGATTGGCGCTGGTGATCATCCAGGACGGCGCGATCGTGTTCGAGTCCTACAGGAACGGGCACGCGGTGGACAAGCCCGCGCACCTCTTCTCGGGGACCAAGTCCTTCGCGTGCCCGCTGGCGCTGCTGGCGGAGGAGGCCGGGATGGAGCTGGACGCGCCGACGGGGCTGGAGGCGTGGGACGCCGATCCGGTGCGGCGCCGGATCACGCCGCGCCAGCTCTTGAACCTGACCTCGGGGCTGGAGGACGACTTCCGGCGCCTGACCTGGGATGGGCTCCGCAGCGAGCAGCGCATCCAGGACAAGACCGCCATCGCCTTGAGCCTGCCGACCTGGACGGAGCCCGGGGCGCGCTTCCACTACCACGGCACCTCGTTCTTCGCCTTCGCGGAGGCGGCGCGGATCCGGCTGGGGCGCGATCCGCTGGAGGCGTTGACGGAGCGGGTGTTCGCGCCGCTGGGGATGCGCTTCTCGGGGTGGCTCCGCGACCCGAGCGGGGCGCCCTTCTTCGCCTACGGGGCGTGGACGACGGCGCGGGAGTGGGCGCGCTTCGGGCAGCTCATCGTCAACGACGGCGCCTGGGAGGGGCAGGCGATCTTCCCGCCGGGGGCGCTGGCGCGCTGCTTCCAGGGCAGCGACGCCATGCCGGCCTACGGCCTGGCCTTCTGGCTGAACGCCCCGGTGACGGCGGCGCAGCGGGAGGGGTTGCCGCCTGCGGTGGCGAGCGGCGGCGACGGGCCGCTCCTCTCGCCCCACGCCCCCGGGGATCTGGTGGCGGCGGCGGGGCACAAAGATCAGCGCCTCTACGTCAGCCCCTCGCAGCGCCTGGTGATCGTGCGCCTGGGCGAAGGCGACAGCGACTTCAACGACGCGGACCTCCTGGGGTTGCTCTTCGCAGGGGTGGAGCCGTGATCAGCTCAGTGCTGGAGCTCAGGCCAGTCCCCGAAGTTGTCTCGGTAGGACGCCAGGTTACGCCCTTTGCAGAGCACCTGGCCTCCTTGAAACGTCAACCTGAGCTGCAGCGTCTCCCGGGGGGCTGATGCAGCAGCGGAAGAGGCCCTTGAGGTTGAAGGGCGATTGAGCGTGCCGAGCCCGTGGAGCGCGTGCTCCTCCGCGAGTGTCTCCCGCGCGATCAAGAGCAGATCGGCCCAGCGCGCGGCGCGCCGCACCTGGAGAGCATAGTACAGCTCGGGGGTCGAGGGGGTCTGAAGCTGCCTGTAAGGCAGCGCAAATTGAGCGAAGTAACCCGCAGCTCCCGCCAGCTCTCTGGCGACGGCTGTCTTGACCTGGACCCTTCGATACTCGCCGCTTGTATCCTGGATCACGAAGATATCATCACCGCGATCCACGCCGGGCACCGCGACGTTGTAGCCACGGATCAAGAATTCGGACATCACGGCGTACTGCCCGGCGAGCCCCGTGTAGAGGTTCTGGAGCCTGGACATCAGGGCGCAGCAGCTTCAACCGCGATATCCTGGCTTTGCCCAGGTACGCGCACGATCACCTCGCCCAACGTCTCGCGCAGCCTCTCCAGAGTGACCCCTGTAAGCAGGATCACGATCTGCCGCCACATCGGGCCGTGGAGAGCTTCAAACTCTTCGCGCGTCTTGTAGCCCACGAAAACGGAGGGCGCCACAGGCACCCCCGGGAAGGCTTCCTGAATGCGCTGCCTGGAGCGTGGCTCCAGCGCATAGGTCGCCCCGTCTGCTTGAAGACCCACCAGGATGATGAGGGGAGGATAAGGCGCCATACACAGACCTCCTGCATGTCCTATCAGGAGGTTAAGGTTCCACGCTGGACCTGTCAACCACCCTTGACAGGCCCCAGGAGGCTGCCCACACTCGGACGCACCTTCGGGTGTGGCGCGAGACGGCGAGGAGGCGAGCGATGACGACAGACGAGAGCAAGCTGGTGCGGGAGGAGGAGGATCAGGAGCAGGAGGAGGCGCCGCGGCGTCGGGGGCGGGTGGAGCGGGGGCCGCGGCGCCCGCGGCGCTCGACCCGGGACGAGGTGATGGAGCTTCAGCGGGGGGCGGCGTACGCGACCATCGAGGCGACGGCGGCGACGATGGACATCGTGGCGCGGGTGCTGCGCGGGACGGTGGATCGGGCGTTCGCGCGGGACTACAAGGAGCCTGGGGACGTGGTGCGCGGGGTGGGTCGTGACGCGCGCGACGTGCTCCAGGACGTGCTGGGCGAGGTGCGGGAGGTCCCCCAGCGGATGACCGACTCCTTCTATGAGGCGGCGCCCCGCGGGCGCGGCGAGGATCGCGGCGAGCGGCACCGTCGGGCGCGGGAGCGCTCCGACGAGGGCTGAGGGAGGGCCGGGTCATCCGCTCGGTGGTGGTGCTGGTGAGCTTCTTCGCCTTCTTCGTCGGCGCGCTGGCGGAGGAGGCGGCCTTGCGCGTGCCGGTGGTGGGGCCGTGGGCGCGGCGGCGCATCACGCGCCGGGCGCCGCAGCGGCTGACGGCGCTCTTTCAGGGGCTTGGGGGGGCGTTCATCAAGTTCGGGCAGATGTTCTCGATGCGGGTGGATCTGCTGCCGCTGGAGTATTGCCAGGCGCTCTCGCAGCTCTACGACCGGGTGCCGCCCTTCCCGGTGCCGGAGGCGCGCGCCATCATCGCCCGGGAGCTGAAGGCGCCGCTGGAGGAGCTCTTTGACGACTTCGAGGAGGAGCCGCTGGGCGCGGCGACCTTCGGGCAGGTGCACCGGGTGGTGCTTGGGGCGCGCCACCCGGACCGGGGGCGCCGGGCGGTCATCAAGATCCAGCGCCCGGAGGCGGCGGCGCGGCTGAAGCAGGACGCGCGGCTGCTCCAGGTGATGGCTTGGGGGGTGGACGCCTCCAGCGTGCTGGGGCAGATCAAGCTCCTGCCGGTGGCGCGGGACTTCGTGCGCTGGACGCGCCGCGAGGTCAACTTCACGCTGGAGGGCAAGAACGCCGACCGCCTCTGGGAGGTCACCCAGTGGAACGACGCCCAGCGCATCCCCCACGTCTACTGGGAGTACACCACGCCGCGGGTGCTGACCCTGGAGGAGATCCAGGGGACGCCGCTCTCGACGCTGATCGCGCGCTTCGAGGCGGGCGACCCCGCGCTGGATGACGAGCTGGCCGCGATGGAGTGCGACCGCCTGGGCCTGGCGCGGGCGGTCTACCAGAACTTCTTCCTCCAGGCGTTCATCGGCCGGGTCTTCCACGCCGATCCGCACCCGGGGAACCTCCTGGTGCTGCCTGGGAACGTGATCGGCTATGTGGACTTCGGCCTCCTGGGGCGGATGAACCCGGAGGACTTCGAGGAGCAGCTGGCGATCCTGGACGCGGTGGCCCGCGCGGACATGGAGCGGCTCTTCGTGGCGGTGCTGGACATCCTGGACGCGCCGCGTGGGCTGCTGGTGACGGACTACTTCGACCACTTCCACGAGGTCGCGGACGCCTGGCTGGACGCGTGCGACAACCCGGGGGCGACGCTGGGCGAGAAATCCCTCTCCAACTTCATCCACGCCCTCATGGAGCTGGCCCGGGCCATCGGGCTGCCGCTCACGATGTCCGCGACGCTCTACTTCAAGGCGCTCATGGCGGTGGACGCCAGCATCCTGCGCCTGGCGCCGGAGCTGGACTACAACGCCGAGACGACCCGCGCCCAGCGCATGGTCAAGGTCCGCCAGATCGAGGCCTTCATGACGCCCAACGCGGCGCTGGATCGCTCGCTGGACCTCTCGCTGCTCCTCCTGACCCTCCCCGACTTCCTCGCCACCGAGCTGACGACCTACAAGCAGCGCACGCGGCGCATGTACCGCAAGCTCAACCAGCTCCCCCTGGTCATCGCCCGGCTCCTCCGCCTCCTGGGGACGGCGCTGGGGCTCGCCGGGGCGTCCCTCCTGGTGGTGGAGCTGGAGCTTGTGGAGCAGCGCCACCTCCTGGGGGCCCTGCCCCCGGCGGTGAGCGGCTCGGCCTACCTGGAGCTGGCCCTGCGCCTGGCGCCGTGGTGGCACGCCTTCCTCCTGGGGGCGCTGGCCCTCCGCTGGGGCAGCCGCGCCGTGGCCAACCAGGCGATGGTCAAGGTCCAGGGCGAGACCCCCTCGGGCCCCTGACCCCTGGCCCCTCATCGAGATCTCCTATACGCCGCCCGGATCTATCATTTCGATATACATGGGGGAGGTGCGCTGCTTGGACCCCGCGCAGCACGAGGTGCAGGGGTGGCCTGGCGCTTGCTCTGTGAGCGTGCCGCCGGGGCAAGAACTTTGCCTCGCGTGGCGTTGTGTGCTACGCACGGTCCATGTAGGTGTCCCCCCGGCGCATGAGGCGTCAGGCGGTGGATCACCTCCGGCGCGGAATCCCGACAAGGAGCCTGGGCTCATGTTCTCTCGACGTGGTAGCACCCCCTGGATCGTGGCGTTGATGCTTTTGGCCGCAGGATGCGGCGAGAGCGGCACGCCAGCCAACACCGACCCGGCCAACGCAGCGGGGGGGGAGAGCGGCGAGGCGCCGCAGGTGGAGGCGCCGAAGGATGATCCGCTGGCGAAGCTGGTGGAGTCCACCTCGGCGCAGCTCCCGGAGCTGGCGTTCCAGGGCGGCGCGAAGGCGCAAGGCGCGCTGCGCGAGGTCCTGGACAAGAAGCCGAAGAAGAACCGCGCGGATCGCTTCCGCTTCCGCTCGCAGCTGGAGGTGGCCTATGGCGCGTCGGGGAGCCTGCACCTCGTGAGCGGCGGCAAGCTGACCGGCGCGGGGCAGGCGGCGCTGGACGCGGTGCAGGGGGCCGACAGCCACGCGCTGGACCCGGCGAAGCTCCACGCCGAGGAGCTCTCCCGGCTCCTGGAGAAGCTGGACAAGGTGGGGGACAAGCGCCCGGACGCGAGCGGGCTGAAGCTGACGGCGGAGGAGCAGCGGGCGACGCTGGAGGCGGCGCGCGGCGCGGGCCTCCAGGGTGAGGGCCCCGAGGCCCGCCGCGCGCTGGTGAAGCTCCTCACCGGGGCCTCGTCCCCGGTGCCTCGGGTGCACGAGGCCGTGAAGGCGTGGGGCGCCTTCGAGGAGGAGGCCGCTGGGCTGATGGCAGAGGCGGAGCTGGTCCTGGCGGACGCGCTCCTGAGCTACGCCTGGGAGGTCCGCTACCAGAACGCGGCCTGGTTCAAGGACAACGCGGAGGTGAAGGCGGCGCGCGAGGGCAAGAAGACCCGCGAAGCCGACGCCCTGATCCCGCTCATGGGGGCGGCGTTCAAGGAGCACCTGGAGAGCGGGGACCTGACGGCGTGGATCGACGGCCTGCCGCCGCGCTACGACCAATACCCGAAGCTCCAGAAGGAGCTGGAGCGCTACCGCAAGATCGTCGCGGAGGGCGGCTGGAAGGAGGTCCAGAAGGCCAACCTCCGCCGGGGCGCCAAGGGGAAGCGCGTCGTGGAGCTGAAGGAGCGCCTGGCCGCGGAGGGTTACTACCCGCCGCCCGACGCGTCCTCACCTGAGGCGCGCCCCTTCGGGGAGAGCTTTGATGAGGATCTGGAGCGCAGCGTGAAGCTCTACCAGCGCACGCACCAGCTCAAGGAGGACGGCGAGCCGGACAAGATCTTCTGGACCTCGCTGAACACGCCGGCGTCCGAGCGCCTCCAGCAGATCGAGATCAACCTGCGCCGCTGGCAGAAGAGCAGGATCGGAGACGATCCCTACTTCATCCTGGTGAACATCCCGGACTTCCACGCCGAGGGCTGGAAGGACGGGGTCCGGGAGATCCGCTTCCGCATCGTCGTGGGCAACAACAAGTACGGCTGCGACGCGAAGACGAAGAAGTGGATCCGGGTGAACGCGACGCCGCTCCAGTCCAACGCCATCCAGAACGTGATCTACAACCCCTACTGGAACATCCCGACGCGGATCTGGCAGGAGGAGCTGATCCCGGAGCAGCAGAAGGACCCGGAGTACTACGCCAAGCACGGCTACGAGTGCGTCCAGGAGGGCAGCAACCGCTGCGCCCGGATGCGGCAGAAGACCGGCGACGGCAACGCGCTGGGGCGCGTGAAGTTCATCTTCCCGAACGAGTTCGGGACCTACATGCACGACACGCCCAAGAAGCACTACTTCGACTACCCTGTCCGGGCCTTCTCCCACGGCTGCATGCGCGTCCACAACCCGCTCAACTTCGCGGAGTACCTCCTGAAGAACGACGGTCAGTGGGACGCGCGCCGCGTGGAGAAGATCCTGAGCCGGGACACGGAGGAGAGCATCCGCCTCAAGAACCCCGTGCCGATCCACGTCGAGTACTACACCGTGCGCGTGGACGACGAGGGATTCGCGAACTTCGCAGCCGACGTCTACCGCTACGACCGGGCCGAGATCACCGGCGAGCCTGAGTCCTACCGCTCCTGCGAGCCCGCCGAGTACGTCGAGGTGGACGAGGAGGGCCGCGCGGTCGTGGACGAGGAGGACGCGGACGCCATGCCGGAGGGCGCGGAGGGGACCATCGCGCGGCCCGGCGATCTGGAGGGCACCCCGGCCCAGCCTGCCGCCAACCCGGCGGCGGGCAGCGAAGGCGAGGGGGCCGCGGGCGGCGGCGAGGGCATCGACGGGGCGGTGGGCCTGCCGCCGAAGCGGCTGGAGGGCGACGCGGCCCCTGAGGCGCCGAGCCTCAAGAAGGACGTAGGCGCCGACACCGGCAAGAAGCGCAAGAAGACCCGCAAGATCAAGCGCCGCCGCTCCTCTGGCGGTGAGGCGGACTTCGGGCCTTGAGCGCCGCGTGGAGGACGCGCCTGGATCGCTTCATCCACCACCCGTGGGTGGATGGGGCGCTCATGGGGCTGATCCTCCTCTCGGTGGTCTTGATCATCCTGGAGCTGGTCATCCCGGAGGGGCAGCTCCTGCATGACGTGGCGCTCTGGGCGGGGCACGGGCTGACGGCGGTCTTCGCGGTGGAGCTGGGCATCCGCTTCGCGGTGGCCCAGCGCAAGGCGCGCTTCTTCCGCCACTACTGGCTGGATCTCATCTCGATCCTCCCCTTCGCGCGCTCGCTGCGCTTCCTGCGGCTGCTGCGGCTGCTGCGGATCTTCCGGGTGGGGATGCTCCTGAGCCGCCGCCTCTCGAACATCTCCGCGGTGTTCGTGGGGGCGGCGGGCGAGCTCTTCGTCATCGTCACCATCATCTTGATCACGATCCTGATCGGCGCCTTCGGCCTCCGCTTGACCGAGGGGGCGACCCATGCGAGCTTCGACACGCTGGAGCAGACGCTCTGGTGGAGCGTGATGAGCCTGGTGGCCGGCGAGCCCATCGGGGAGATCCCCCAGACCCCGCTGGGGCGCCTCTTCGCGCTGGGCGTCATGATGGCGGGGCTGACGGTCTTCGCCATGTTCACCGGCACGGTGTCGGCGGTCATGGTGGGGCGACTGCGGAGCATGGACCTGCGCACGATGGATCTGGACGAGCTGCGCAACCACGTCGTCATCTGCGGCTGGAACCGCTCGGGCCGCGTCCTCCTGGAGGAGCTGGCGAGCCACCCCGAGCAGATCCAGCGCGGCGTCGTCATCGTCGCGGAGTTCGAGACCGATCCGCACCTGGACGGCATCCCGATGGACCGCAACCTGATCTGGATCGTCCGCGAGGACTACACCCGGGTCGAGACGCTCCGCCGGGTCGGCATCCCCTACGCCGACGTCGCCATCCTCCTGGCGGACCGCACCCGCGAGCGCTCGGATCAGGACCGCGACGCGCGCACCGTCCTGGCGGCCATCGCCATCGAGCGCCTCAACGATCACATCTTCACCAGCGTCGAGCTGATCAACCGGGAGAACGGCGCCCACCTCAAGATGATCGGCGTCGAAGAGATCGTCGTCGCGGAGGAGTACGCCGGGTCCATGATGGCGATGGCGACCCGCAACCGCGGGATCGTCACGCTGGTGGAGGAGCTGCTCTCCTACCGCGTCGGCAACTCCTTCTTCAAGGTCGCCCCGCCCGCCCGCTTCGTCGGGCGCCCGGTGCGGGAGCTGGAGCGCTTCCTCCGCGAGGAGCACGCCTGCATCCTCGTCGGCCTCGACCGCGTGGTGTCCGGCGAGAGCCAGGGCGTCGAGGTCAACCCCGACGCCGCGCGGCTCCTGGAGGCCACGCACCACGCCGTCCTCATCGCGCGCCGCCCTCCCCGCGTTGATCGCCGCTGAGGCGCCCGCGGCGCTTGAGGCGCTCCACCAGCGTGGTCCGGTTCAACCCCAGGAGCCGCGCGGCCTCCGCCCGGTTCCCCCCCGACTGCTCCAGCGCCGCATCGATCAGCGCGTCCTCCAGCGCGGCGATCAGGCGCGGCAGCTCCACACCGCCCGGCGGCAGGCGCCACTGGGAGGCGGCGTGGAGCAGCGCCTCGACGGAGAGCGGCGCCTGGGGCGCGGCGCTCGGCGGCGCCGCCTTGTGGAGCGGCGCCTGGATGTGCGAGGGCAGATCCTCGGCGTGGATGCGCCCAGGGCCCTTCAGGATCACGACCCGCTCGATGACGTTCTCCAGCTCGCGGACGTTCCCTGGCCAGGAGTAGGCCAGGATGCGGCGCGCGGCCTCCTCCGTGAAGCCCTCGGCGCGGCGCCCCAGCCGCGCGCTCACCCGCTCCAGCACGTGGGACGCGATCGCCAGGATGTCTCCTCGCCGCTCCCGCAGCGCCGGGACCTGGATGGGGATCACGTTGAGGCGCCAGTAGAGATCCTCGCGGAAGCGACCCGCCGCCACGGCCTCCTCCAGCTTGACGTGGGTGGCCGCGACCACACGGACATACACCGGCACCGGCGTCGGCGCCCCCACCGGCTGGATCTCCCGATTCTGGAGCACCCGCAGCAGCTTCACCTGAAGCGCCACCGGCATCTCCCCGATCTCATCCAGGAAGATCGTCCCGCCCTCCGCCGCCTGAAAGCGCCCCTGGCGGTCGCTGCTCGCCCCGGTGTAGGCCCCCTTGCGCGACCCGAAGAGCTCCGACTCCAGCAGCGCCTCCGGGATCGCCCCGCAGTTCACCGGCACAAAGGGGCGGCTCCGCCGCTGGCTCGCCTCATGGATCGCGCGGGCGAAGAGCTCCTTGCCCGTCCCCGACTCTCCCGTCAACAAGACCGTGGCGTCGGTGTCGGCCAGCCGCCGGATCACCTCGAAGATCGCCCGCACCGCCCCATCCGAGCCCACGATCCCGGCGAAGGCGTCCCCCGCCTCCTCCCCCGCCGCCGCCTCCGGGCGATGGTGGGCCAGCGCGGCGTCGATCGCCGCCTCCAGCTCCTCCAGCGACGCGAAGGGCTTCTCCATGAAGTCCCACGCCCCGGCCTTCACCGCCTCCAGCGCAAGCTCCACGCTCCCCAGCGCCGCCAGCACCAGCACCGCAGGCGCCGACGCCTGCGCCACCGCCGCGCGCACCACCTCCAGCCCGTCCTGCCCCGCCCCAAGCTGCACGTCGGTGATCACCAGATCGAAGCGCTCGCGCTGGAGCCACGCCAACGCCTCCGCCGCGTCCCGCGCCGAGGCATAGCGGCAGCGCTTCTTGCGCAGCAACGCCTCCAACGCCATCCGGATCGGCGTCTCCGCGTCCACCACCAGGATGTTGTAGGGCCTCTCCTCCGCTGCCACCATGCACCTCCGCCTGCGCTGCCCCGCGACCTCAAGGTGTGCCGCGCCCTCACCCGCTGTCAAGCCATGACAAGCGGCGCGCCCTCCTCTACACTCCTCACCGGCCACCCACCCAGGAGCCCCATGAGCCAGCCTGCCAACCCCACCCCCTCCCGCCTCCTCCCGGCCCTCCTCCTCCTCGGGCTCATCGCCCTCGGCGGCCTCCTCGCCTATGCCGCCCTCCGCCCCCCGCCCGACACCCTCGCCCCGGCCCCCGAGGACGCCGCCCCAGACCTCCTCGATCCCCAGCGCATCGCCTTCCTCCCCGCCCCCATCGACGCCGCGGCCCTGGAGCGCGCCCGCGCCCACCTCACCACCGGCCCCCTCCCCGCACCCGAGCTGCGCGATCCCCTCCTCGCCCGCTTCCACGAGCTCAACCGCCTGGAGGCCACCCGCGCCTCCGAGCCCACACGGCGCCCCGTCGAGACAGCCCTCGCCATCCGCGTCCGCGAGCTCCTCGGCGTCGCAGGCAAGCCCGGCCTCTACACCTTCATCGAGCACACCCTCCCCGACTTCCGCGCCGCCCTCCAGACCCTCCACCAACGCGCCGCACAGCAGCCCCTCCCCATCGAGGAGCTGATCCAGGCCCCCCCCGACGACCTCCTCCCCGCCGTCCAGTGGGCCGGCGGCTTCGTCCTCCTCGCACGGAGCGTCGGCCTCATGGACCCCCAGGGCGCCATCGCGCCGCGCCTCGCCCCCCTCGTCGATCTCCTCTACCGCTACCGCTGGTACACCACCCTCACCGGCTCCGCAGACCCCCGCGAGCTGCTCACCCGCGACGAGTACAGGCTCCTCGTCCGCTGGAGGCTCCAGGAGGCCCAGAACCTCCCCATCCAGCAGCGCCTCCGCTACATCCACGAGGCCGCCACCCTCGACCCCGACTTCCCCGCACCCGCCGCCGAAGGCGTCCTCCTCACCCAGGACAACAACATCGCCGCCGCCCGCGAACGCTTCGCCGAGCAGGCCACCCTCCGGCCCGACCTCGCCCCCCTCATGGACCGCTACCTCCAGCTCCTCGACGCGACCCCCGAAAAAAGCCTTGACAGCCCGGGCACGAAGCACTAGATAGTGCCCTCGCACGGTGACGGCACGCACCGCGCAAGGGTCCGCGGGGCTGTAGCTCAGCTGGAAGAGCGTCTGACTGGCAGTCAGAAGGCCAGGGGTTCGAGTCCCCTCAGCTCCACTCGCGAACACACCATTCGCGTCCCGTGCCCATCCCCTCCCGGGGCTGTAGCTCAGCTGGAAGAGCGTCTGACTGGCAGTCAGAAGGCCAGGGGTTCGAGTCCCCTCAGCTCCATCACTTCAAAACCCACCCTCGCGGTGGGTTTTGTCGTTTCTTGCCTGAACCCTGCCCCCCCGTGACGGCAACCCCCCCGGCCCCGTAACCGCCGACTGCGCTTCGCTTCATCGGCGGAACGGGGCCGGTCCCCCCCGTGACGGCAACCCCCCCGGCCCCGTAACCGCCGACTGCGCTTCGCTTCGTCGGCGGAACGGGGCCGGTCCCCCCCGTGACGGGGGGACACCGACCTCCCTCGCTCCGCTCGCTCGCCACCCGACCTCGCTCGCTTTGCTCGCTCGCCCCCTCCCCCAGCGACCCTTCACCCCACCCGTCCCCCCGCGAC
>CAUJGC010000437.1 GCA_963169075.1 Myxococcota bacterium | reverse complement strand
GTCGGTGTCCCCCCGTCACGGGGGGGACCGGCTCCGTTCCTCCGGGCGAACAGCCCGGAGGTTACGGAGCCCGGGGGGTTGCCGTCACGGGGGGGACCGGCTCCGTTCCTCCGGGCGAACAGCCCGGAGGTTACGGAGCCGGGGGGGTTGCCGTCCCCGCGACCCCACCCGTCCCCGCGACCCCACCCGTCCCAGCGACCCGTCGGTGTCCCCCCGTCACGGGGGGGCCCGGGGGCGTTCGTCCAATCCCGGAGGGTTGGACGTTACGCCCCCGGGGGGGTTGCCAGGGTCGCTCACTCCTGCGTCGCGGTCAGCGACGGCACCAGCTCTTTGAGCGGGTTGGGGTTGACGTCACCGGCCTCCTCTTCTTTGGAGGCGGCGAGGGCGTCTACGAGGCGCTTGGGCGCGGGGGCGATGGAGATGACGCCGTCGTCGGAGAGGCGGGCGTGTCGGGAGAAGGTCTTGGGTCCCATGAGACCGGCGCTGTGCATGTTGCGGAGGATGTTGTGCATCTTGACGCGGCGGTCTTCGGGGATGGTGCCCTGGGCGTAGAGTCGGATGAAGTAGTTGGGGTTGGGGAGGATGCAGGCGAGGAAGACGGCCTCGCGCAAGGCGAGGCGGTCGGGGTGTTTGTCGAAGACCTGTCGGGCGGCCTGGCGGATGCCGTAGATGTTGGGGCCGAGGTGGAGCATGTTGAGGTAGAGGGTGATGATGCGCTCTTTGGTGAGGGTCTGCTCCATGACCCAGGTGAGGACGGCCTCCTGGAACTTGCGGCTGAGGGTCCGCTCGTGGCTGAGGTAGAGGTTCTTGATGACCTGCTGGCTGATGGTGCTGCCGCCGCGCGCGAAGCGGAGCTGGCGGATGTTCTCGATGAGGGCGGCGCGGATGCCGCGCGGGTCGAAGCCGTCGTGTTCGAAGAAGCGGCCGTCCTCGGCGGAGGTGATGGCCTGGATGACGACGTCGGGGATCTCTTCGCGGGGGGTCCAGCCCTCGGCCTTGGGGCCGAGCTGGACGTGCTCGGGGAGGGCGGCGGGGTGCATGGCGAAGTCGCCCTGGAGGGTGGGGATGTGGGCGGCCTCTCCGAAGCGCACGACCCGGGCCCGCGAGAGGTCCAGGCTGCCGTCGAGCACGAGGGCGTCGGGGTCGCGGGTGTCCACCTCCAGGTTGAAGTTGAACCCGTAGGCCCCTTCAAAGCCGTAGCCTTCGAGCTTGGGGGCGAAGCCTCGGGGGAGGGAGGAGAGGAGGCGTCCGCCGTCCAGCTCGGGGGAGCGGAGGTTGAGCTTGACGATCAGGCCGCCCTCGACCTGCTCCAGGTGGGCGTCGAGGCTGCCCTCCAGCTCACCCAGGCGGACGCGGCCGCCCTGGAGCTGGAGGCGGGCGGGGGTGCGGCGCACCTGGAGCTTGCCCTTGAGGCCCACCGAGGCGTCCTCCAGGGTCCGCGCGGCCAGGGCGGGCACGCGGAAGGTGCCTCGGTCCAGCGTCGCGTCCACGTCCAGATCCAGGATGTCCTCTGCGAGCAGGGCGTCGAGCTGGATGGTCCCGGAGGCCCGCCCGGACTCGATGGAGAGCGCGTGCACCGCCGAGGCGGGCATGAGGGGGGCGTAGGGCGCCAGCTCCAGCGCCTCCAGGCGCGCCGAGCCGGAGAGCTGCTCCGAGCGGGCGTCCCACTCCACGCGCAGCTCGGCGGCGCCGGAGCCCTGGGCGTCGGCGCGCTTGAGGTCCACGGTGGTGGACTCGCGCTTGCGGTCCTGGCGGAGGGTGACGGCGCCGAGGGGGACGCGGAGGGTCGCGCCGCTCCCCTGGAGGTGGGCGGTGGCGTCCTGCGCGGTGATGATCGGGTCGCCGTCCTCCAGGCGCACGCCCAGCTCGGCGGCGTCCATGGCCTCGAAGGTGGGGGTGTGGGGCTCGGCGCCGACGGGCCAGAGCCAGGGGAGGCCCAGCTCGCCCAGGTGGACCTCCCGCAGGGTCAGGGCCATGGGCCAGGCCACCTCGACGCCGCGGGCCTGCACCCGCGCGCGGCGGAAGACCTCGGCGGCGCCGGCGTTGCGGACCAGCTCGCTGAGGTCGGTGACCTGATCGAGGGTGACCCCGATCCGCACGGTGTTGGCCCGCAGGTCGAAGGCGCCGTCGATCTGTCCGGGGCCCAGGCCCTGCACGTCCACATCCCCGCTCAGGGTGATCCGCCCGGCCTCGGCCAGCGAGGCGGAGGAGACCTCCAGCGCGCGGCTCTGGAGGACGACCTCGGGCAGCCGCGACCGCCGGTCGCGGAGCTGGAGCCGGGCCCGCTGCATCCGGATGACCTCGGGGGCCAGCGCCGCGCCGCCCTCGCCCTCGCCCTCGCCGCCGCCCCCGCCCCCGCTGCTCCCCAGCAGCGCCGCCTGGAGCCGCTGGAGATCGCTCCCCTCCTGGTCCACCTCCAGCGCCGCCGAGACGCCCTCCAGCTCCATGTCCGCGATGCGCAGGTCGCCCAGCAGCGCGTCCCCCAGCGCCGGGTAGGCGCGGACCACCTCCACCCGCGCCCAGGGCGCGCTGGCGCCTTCAGGCGAGGCCCAGTAGATGGCGACGTCGCGGACCTCGACGCCGGTCCAGCCGACGGGCTGGACGGGTCCGTGCTCGATCCGCATCCCGAGCCGCGCCTCCAGCCGATCCACGGTCTGGCGCACCCGGGCTCCGGCGACCTCATCGGTGCGGCCGTACCACACCCCGACACCCAGCGCGGCGAGGACGAGCACGCCCGCCCCCAGGACAAACCAGGGCCACCGCCGCCGCCGGGGGGCGGGGCGCGGGGCCGCTTCAGGGTGCAGGTGTGGCTCGTCCAAGGTCAACCTCTCCTCGCGAACGACGCGCGCTGGCGGGCGGCGGGGCCGCCTGGGCTCTGAGCGCTAGCACACCTCCACGGCGAATCAAAAAACATAACAGGCCCCGATCTCCCCCTCCGGCGTCAACACAAAGGTGATGTGATCGTCGCCGGGGGCCTCCTCCTCGGTCTTCTCATCGTCGCCGTGCTCGGTCGAGAAGAGGTGGGTCGTGTCCAGGACGTCGCGGAGCCGCGACTGGGTCTGCACCGTGGGGAGCTGCACCCCGCTGAAGCTGACGCGCCCCGAGCTGATCGCCCCGAAGCGCTGGTCCTCCGCCGCGTCCCGGAACACCGCCGTCAAGAACGCCGTCGAGCTGGACGTGCTGGAGCCGTGGTGCCCCACCTTGAGGATGTTGGCGCTCAGGTCGCGCCCCGAGGCCAGGAGCTGCGCCTCGACCTCGGCCTCCGCGTCCCCCATGAGGAGCATCGAGAGGGAGCCGTAGGTGATCCGCAGCACGATGGAGGTGTTGTTCACCTTGGTGTTGTCGCTCCGCCCCAGGTCGGCGACGGCGCGGGCGCTCAGGACCTCGACCTCCAGCTCATCGCCCCAGTCCACCCGATCCCCCGCCGCCGCCACCCAGCCGCCGACGGCGGGTCGGATGAAGGCGCCGCCGTTGGCGGTCGCCTCGTCCTCCGCCGCCCCGAGGAATTGCTGCCACGTCGTGTTCTCCACGTCGTGGCCCGGATCGACGATGTTCACCACGTCCAGCACATCAAAGACCTTGAGCATCCCGCCGTAGTGATCGGCGTGGGCGTGGGTGATGACGGCGTAGTCCAGCCGCCGCACCCCGAGCCGACGCAGGTAGTCCACCACGTACTGCCCCCCGTCGGTCAGCTCCAGCGTCCCGAGGTTCCCGGCGTCGATGAGGATGTTGTACCCCTCCGCCACGCCGTTCCCGTCGATCCCGTCGTCGGGCGTCTGGATCAGGAGCGCGTCGCCCTGCCCCACATCGATCACGTGCAGGTAGAGCGCCTGATCCCCCTGCGTCAGCTCGCTCAGGCCGCACGTCGGCGCGGGCTGCCCGCCCGACGGGATCGGCCCGGGCAGCGGCTTGTCCGGGTCCAGCCCCTCCTCCGAGATGCACCCTGACGCCACCGCACACAGCGCCGCCCAAGCCAACCCCACCGCCACGCGCCTGCTCATCGCCACTCCCTGCTCCATCCCACGCCGCCCAGCCTGCGGCTGCATCGCTCGGCGCGAGTGTAGAGCCACGCCGCACGCCAGGCAAGGCCCGGGTGGCATCTCGCGCGCGCCGGTGGTAGGTTCCCGCCACCTCGCGGCAAGGCCCGCGCACGCTGCCACCCCCACCCCACCGCGCCCCATGACCACCTCGCCTCGCCCTACCGCCCAGCGCGTCGCCCTCGCCTGCGCCCTCGCCGCAGCCGCGGCCCTCCTCATCGCCCACGCCGCCTGGTTCGACTTCGTCAACGACGACGCCTTCATCTCCTTCCGCTACGCCGAGAACCTCGTCCGCCACGGCGAGCTGACCTGGAACCCCGGCGAGACACCCTGGGTCGAGGGCTACACCAACTTCCTCTGGACCCTCCTCCTCGCCGCCGTCATCGCCCTCGGCGGCGACCCCGTCCCCTGGAGCAAGGGCCTCGGCGTCGCCCTCTCCTGCGCCACCCTCGCCCTCACCGCACACCACACCCTCCGCTGGCACGCCCGACAGCTCGCCCAGGACGGACCCCAGCACCCCCTCCCCTGGGCCGCCCTCGCACCCCTCCTCCTCGCCCTCTCACCCGCCTTCGCCGCCTGGACCGAGGGCGGACTCGAGTCCGCCCTCTTCACCACCCTCACCACCGCCGCCTGGACCCGCTACCTCCGCGAGCTGGACTCCCCAAGCTCCCTCGGACTCTCCGGCGCCGCCCTCGCCCTCGCCGCCATGACCCGACCCGAGGGCGCCCTCTTCTTCGCCGCACTCCTCGCCCACCGCGCCCTCCTCCTCCTCCTCCGCGAACGCACCTGGCGACCCAACCGGCACCTCCTCACCCTCGTCGCCGCCTTCGCCCTCCTCTTCCTCCCCTGGTTCGCCTGGCGCTACACCACCTACGGCTGGCCCTTCCCCAACACCTACTACGCCAAGGCCGGAGAGCCCCTCTGGGAGGCCGGCTGGCGCTACACCGCCAGCTTCCTCACCGAGAGCCACGCCTGGATCGTCCTCCCCCTCCTCATCCTCCCCTGGCGGCGCGCACCCGGCGCCCACACCCTCCACGCCCTCGCCGCCCTCCTCACCCTCCCCCTCGCCCTCCACGTCACCCGCGTCGGCGGCGACTTCATGGCCCTCCACCGCTTCTACATGCCCCTCCTCCCCCTCCTCGCCTTCCTCGCCCAGGAGGGCGCCGCACACGCCTGGGACGCCGCACGCGACGCCTGGGAGCGCCACACCCAACACCCCCTCTCCACACCCCAACGACTCCGCGCCGCCGCCCTCGCCGCGCTCCTCCTCGCCGCCCTCGCCGCCTCCAACGCACGCCTCACCCAGCGCTCCCTCGAAGTCGGCAGCGCCGACGGCGTCGACTCCATCGGCTGGCTCAAGATGTTCGTCGAGCAGACCACCGCCGTCGGACTCTACCTCCAGCGCGCCTACCCCCCCGACACCTCCCTCGCCACCACCGCCGCGGGCGTCATCCCCTACTACTCCCGCATGAAGACCCTCGACCTCCTCACCCTCAACGACGCCTGGACCGCGCACCACGTCCCCCCGCGCGGACGACGCCCCGGACACGCCAAGTCCGCACCCGAAGACTACGTCCTCCGCTGGCAGCCCACCCTCCTCATCTGGCACCCCCGACTCCACGACAAGCTCCCCAGACCCGCACCCCACGAAGAGCGCTACTGGCGCGACCGAGGCTACCGCTTCCGCTACGCCCAGGTCCCCCACCTCACACCACCCTTCTGGTCCTACTACGAACGCACGACGGCAACCCCCCCGGCCCCGTAACCTCCTGTTCGCTGCGCTCTCAGGAGGAACGGGGCCGGCAACCCCCCCGGCCCCGTAACCTCCTGTTCGCTACGCTCTCAGGAGGAACGGGGCCGGTCCCCCCCGTGGCCGGGGGGCCCCCCCCCCCCCCCCGCCGCCCACGCCGCCCCCCCC
>CAUJGC010000436.1 GCA_963169075.1 Myxococcota bacterium | reverse complement strand
GTTACGGCCCCGGGGGGGTTGCCGTCACGGGGGGGACCGGGGCCGTGCGTCCGGGCGATAGCCCGGACGGTACGGCCCCGGGGGGGTCAGAATCGCACCAGCAACCCCGCGCGCAAGATGGGGCCGGAGTGGTTGACGACGCCGAGGCTGGCGTTCTCGACGGGGATGGGCTCGGGGGTGGGATCGGAGGGGGTGCGGGAGGCGGTGTCCTCTTCGATCTCGGGGGTGGTGAGGTCGTCGAAGGTGGCGTCGGAGGTGAGGCGGTAGCCCAGCTCCAGATAGAAGCCGACCGTGAAGTCTTTGGCGGCGCCCTGGGGGTCGAGGTTGAAGAGGCTCTGGACGGCGGAGGTGGGGAGGTGGAGATCCACGCCGCCCACGAGCATCCCGTTGCCGGTGTAGGCGCGCTGCTCCCAGGTCGCGCCGCTCGTCAGCTCCATGTCGAGGATGCCGAGCCCCACGCCGCCCAGGAGGTAGGGGGTGAGCCAGGAGGTCACGGGGCGCTCCAGGCGGGCGGTGAGGTAGAAGGCGTCCATGTCGAGGTCCGTGGAGCTGCCCTCGACCGGGTCGTGGCTCTCCTGGGCCCAGTCCCACTCCAGGCCGACGCGGAGGCCGTCGAGGAGCGTGACCTGGGCGGTCAGGTGGGAGTCGGAGACGAAGCCGTCGTCGCTCAGGAGGTAGAAGGCGTCGTCGTTGATCGCCTGATCGGCGCCGCCCAGGGTGATGAGGGCCCAGTCGGCGTGGGCCGGGGCCGCCAGGAGGAGGACCGCCGCAGCGGTCGGGAGCGCCAGCGCGGCGCGCTTGAGGTGCTTCTTCATCGTCATGTCCTCCGCTTACTCGGCGTCATCGGCGCCGAGGAGATCCCAGGCGGCGAAGCCCACAAGCGAGCGCGCGTTGCTGCGCTCAGGGGCGGTGAAGGGCAGGAGGGTGACGCTGCCCAGGGGATTGTCGTGGGTGACGACGATGGTGTTGCGCTCGGGGATGTAGAAGATCCGCTCGCCCTCCCGATCCAGCTCCACGATCACGGACTGCGCCGTCCGCAGGCTGGTCAGGCTGAAGGAGGTGCTGCTGCGGTAGGTCGAGAGGATCGCGTCCGCATCCTCCGCCAGCGCGAAGTCCTGGAGGGGGCGGGTGATCTGGAGGGCTGCGGCGGCCTCGCGCTCCAGATCGAGGATGGAGAAGCCCGCCTGCTCGGGGTGGACGATGAGGGCGCGGGGACGCCCGTCCCGGACCGCCATCTGCAGGGTGCTGATGTTGGCTGTCAGGGCGCGGTGGTTCAGCGCGCGGGTGCCGCGCGCCTCCACCGAGGGCAGATCCACAAACGCCACCGAGCGCGAGGCGTAGCTGAAGAGCATCGCGCGGGGCTCCTCGACCTCGGTGTCGGGGTTGATCGCCTGGAAGACGATGGCGTCGGTGAAGAGGCCCTCGGTGGGGACGAAGGTGGTGTCGCCGGTGGCGACGTCGATGATCGCCAGCTCCTGCGACGAGGGGCTCACGGTGAGGAGCTTGCGCTGGCCGCGGAGGCTGTAGGAGGCCATCGAGGTCGGCGCCCGCCCCGCCGAGAGCTGGTTGAGCGAGGGCCGCAGGCGCGGGCGACCCTGGAGATCCAGCGTCTCCCCCGGCAGGAGGTTGAGGCTGATCACGTCCTCGGAGCCGTTGGCGAGGAGGAAGGCGAAGGTGTCGGCGTCGTCGTCGTCCTCCCCGACCGACCAGACGAGCTGGCGCGGGGTGATGAAGGCGCTGTCGTCGCGGGTGAAGTGGACGACGGTCTCGTTGACGTTGGGATCTTCGGGGTTGGGGTTGTCCAGCTCCAGGAGGTTGGCCGTGTTGACCGAGGCGATCAGCGCCACCCGCCGCTCCTCGCCGCGCACCTGGAAGGGCGGCGCGAAGTAGATGGACGAGGGCCGGGCGGCGAAGGTCCGCAGCGTGATCAGCTGGGGGTTGGCGCCCTCGCTGACCTGCGCGTCGAGGTCGATCACCGCGATCTCGCTGACGTTCTGGACGATGCTGGCGGAGGTGCGGCCCGGCGAGAACCAGGCGATGGCGTAGCGCCCGTCCGGCGAGACGGCCAGGTCGGGGAAGGGGCTGCCCAGGTCGTAGCGCCGGACGCTGCCCCGGCTCGTGTCCACCAGGCTCAAGGACTTGTCCTCCTCGCTGAGGACCAGCACCTCCGCCGAGGGCCCCGCCGCGCCGTCGGCCACAGGCCGCGGCCGGAGCAGCGTCGGCTCACCCGGCAGGTCGATCTGCTGGATCGTCCCCTCGCCGCCCTGGGTGGAGAGGAAGGCGAGGCGCTTGAGGGCGGGGACGCGCCAGACGACGCCGCCTTCGACCGGGGTGGCGTCCAGGGCGCTGATCTCGCCCAGGGTCGGGCTGGTGTCCTCCTCGCAGATGGCGTCGCCGTCGGGGTGGAGGGTGCAGAGGGCGCTCTGGCAGCTCGCGGCGCCGAGGCCGAGGAGGGGCAGAGAGGCAAGGATGGCGAGGCGCGCCGCAGCGCGCGTCCAGAGGGGGCGTCGCATGGGATGTGTCTCCTGCTCTATTCGATCTGCGCGTTCAGCTCGAAGCCCGTGACGGTCTTGGAGGCTTCGTCGGTGATGGCGAAGAAGGTCATGCGCCCGGAGGGGTGATCCTGGGCGACGTAGAAGTCGTAGCTGGCCTCGACCGGGAGCGCGCCGATGTGGAGGGGCGGCGAGGCGAGGGGGTAGCGGTCCACCCGGAAGGTGTCGAGGTTGGCGCGCTCGACGATGCGGGCGCCGTAGGCGCCGTTGGCGAGGATCATGTAGATCCAGGCGCCATCGACGCTGAAGGCGTGCTCCAGGACGACGCTGTCGGTGGTCTGGAGCTTGGCGAAGCCCGAGCGCAGGTCGAGGATGGTGTAGCCGACGCGGGAGGAGATGAGCTGGTCGGCGGGCTCGTCGAGGTTGCCGGAGGCGCCCGAGCCGTGGAAGACGACGGCGCGCCGCCCGGAGGGGGCGATCTGGACCCCGGTGATGGGCTTGCGCAGCTCCCAGACCTGCTGCTGCTCGGTGTCGAGATCGACGCGGACGACGCGGGTGTCCTGGGTCGCGACGGAGTAGAGGAAGGCGCGGTCGGCGTCGGTGTCCACGACGGCCTGGCCGACGGGTCCGTCGGGGATCTCGATGAGGCGGGCGGGGGCCTCGTCGCCGCGCATGAGGGCGTCGAGGTCCACGACAGCGAGCTGGCGCGCGTCCCGGATGACGGTGATCGCGCGCTGGGAGTCGGGGTAGAGGTCCACGTCGGTGGGGATGCCCGGCAGGGGCAGGAAGCGGAGCTGGCTGGGGCCCTGGAGCGCGACGAGGTTGAGGCCCTCCAGCACGCTGGAGCGGACGAGGGCGAAGGCGCCGTCCTGGGTGATCTCGATCTCGCGGTCGTCGGCCTCGGCGTCGGCCAGGGGGTCGTCGGAGACGGCCCGGGGCGGGGCGCTGGTGTCGCGGTCGATGCTGTTGAGATCGAGGACGCTGACGCCGTCCTCGGTGATGACGAAGGCGCGCTGGCTCGTCTCATCGAAGCGGACGTCGAGGATGCGGAAGCCGACGGCGATGTTGAAGACGGCCTCGTCGCCTTCGGCGGTGCGGATGAGGTTCACATCCTGGAAGGAGCCCAGGGCGACGTCGTTGGAGGCGCGCTCGGGGTCGAGCCAGGTGAGGGCCCAGGCGCCGTCGGGGGAGAGGACGAGGTTGTTGAAGCCCGCGCGGACGGGCAGGTGGACGACGTCATCGCGCTCCAGCCCGGCGTGGACGACGGAGACCTCATCGCTGCCCTCGTTGAGGACGACGGCGGTGTCGGTGTCGGGGGAGGTGCGGACGAGGGTGGGGCGGTCCCCGACCTCGACGCTGGTGATCTCCAGGGTGAGGGCGTTGATCTTGGCGACGGAGTCCAGCTCGGGGCTGGCGACGAAGACGAAGCGCTGGCTGGGCTGGGGTCGCTGGAAGGAGAGGCGCGTCTCGGGCTCGGGGACGAAGACGCTGTTGTTGCCGGGGGTGCTGTTGTTGCCGGGCGACGTCGGCGTGGGATCGGCGCTGCCGTCGCGGAGGGCTGCGGAGGAGTCGTCGTCTCCGCAGGCGACGCCCCAGGTGACCGCCGAAGCTCCTGCGCTCAGGACGAGGAGGAGTCGAAGGATCTTCTGCATAACGCCCTCCTATTCGATGAGGCTGTTGAGCTGGTAGCCGGTGACGGTCTTCACCTCGGCGCTGGCCTCGTTGATGAAGGTCATGCGGCCAGCGGGGTGCTCCTGGGAGATGTAGACGCGGGGGGTGCCGTCGTTGGGGATGAGGCCGACGTGCTCCGGCGGGGAGCCCAGGCGGAGGGTCTGGGTGTTGAGGGAGGCGAGGTCGATGATCTCGACCTGGCGCACATCCTGCGCGGGGTCATTGAAGAGGATGTAGAGGCGTCGGCGCTCCTCCTCCTGGGTGAAGAGCAGCTCGCCGGGCTCGCTGGGGACGGTGGTGAGCTTGGCGAAGCCGGTCTCGAGATCAAAGACCGAGTAGCCCCAGCTCCGGGCGATCAGCTCGTCCTGGTTGAGCCCCGGCGCGGGATCGCCGGGCTGCTTGGTGTGGAGGATGACCGCGCCGGTGCCCCAGGGGGCGATGGCGACCGAGCGGATGCCCTTGCGGAGCGGGTAGGTCTGGAAGGTGGCGTCCTCCAGATCGACCAGGGTGATGGCCTTGCGCTCCTCGGCGGCGGTGAAGACGAGGGCCTTGCGGGCGTCGGCGGTCAGCTCGGCCTGCCCGGCGGGCTCGTCGCCCAGGGCGATGATCTGGACGGCCTCGGGGGCGTCGAGGGCGCTGGGCAGCTCGATGAGGGCCAGCTCGCCGCTCTGACGGATGACGGCCAGGGCGCGGGGCTCCCCCGGCACGATGTCCAGATCGGTCGGGACCGCCGAGAGGGTGACCAGCGCGATGTCCTGGGTCTGGAGATCGACGATGTTGATGCCTTGCAGCCCCCCCGAGCGGACGAAGGCGTAGCGTCCGTCGCCGGTGATAGCGACCTCACGCTCCAGCTCGTCTTCGATGCCTGCGTCTGCGACGGGCACCGGGGGGAGGGCGCGGTCGGAGTCGATCTCGCCCAGGGCGGCGACGCTGACGCCGGTGCGGGTGATGATGAAGGCCTGCTCGCCGTCGTCATCGAAGGTGACGCCGAGGACCTGGAAGCCGACGGTGAGGCGGATCACCTCCTCCTGGCCTTCGGTGAGGCGGATGAGGGCGACGTCCTGGAAGGGCGGGGAGGAGCCGATGACGGTGTCCGGGTCGGCCTGGGCCCTGTCGAAGTCGAACCAGGCCAGCGCCCACTCGCCGGTGGGGTTGATCTCGAGCGCGTTGAGCCCGGGGGGCAGCTCCAGGTGGACGACGTAGTCCCGGGCGTCGCCTGCGCGGATGATGGACGCCTCGTGGCTGCCCTCGCTGAGGACCACGGCGAGGTTCTCGGGGCGGTGCGTGCGGACGGTGGTGGGGCGGTCCCCGACCTCGATGCTGGTGATCTCCAGGGTGCGGGCGTCCACCTTGGCGACGGCGTCGAGGCTGGTGTTGACGACGAAGACGTAGTTCCGGCTGGAGCGCGGGGCCTGGAAGTCGAAGCGCTCCTCGGGCTCGGGGATGAAGGCGTTGTTGGCGGGGTTGTTGTTGCCCGGGTTGTTGCCCGCCTGGTTGTTGGCGGACGCGCTGTTGTTTGGATTGTTGTTGCCGCTGTCCCCCGGCGACGGGTTCTGCGCGTCGTCTGAGGCGGAGGCGCCGGACTCCAGCTCGGCGGCGCAGCCCAGGCTCCAGGCGAGCAGGGCGAGGGTGGTTGTGGTGAGCGCGAGGTGGGCGATCCAACGCCGCGTCGCGCGTGAGCGAGCTTCTTGTGCCATGGTTGCTCCTTGATCTGGAACGACGCGCGGTGCGTCGTGGCTCCGTCCAGGTCTCCGCTGGCGTGCTGTAGAGCAAGGGGCGGGCCACATGACGCAGAGAGCGCTTGAAGTCGTGTGTGACAGCGCCACGGCGAGTTTTTCACGCGCGTGTGGAGCAAGCGTGGTGTGACACGCGTGTCATGGGGGTGAGGCTGGCGCTTGTCAGGTGAGCGCTGCTCTGAACCCCCCCGGGGCCGGAACGGACAGGCAAAGCCAGGACGAACGGCCCCCGTCCCCCCCCTGACGGCAACCCCCCCCGGGGCCTAAAG
>CAUJGC010000435.1 GCA_963169075.1 Myxococcota bacterium | reverse complement strand
CCGGGGTTGGGGCGGGCGCTCGACGGCGGCGTCGCCTCGGGCGACGCCGCCGTCGACGCGGCGCCTGACGACGCCGACGACGCCGACGCGCGCCCCCCCGACGACGCCGCCTCCCCCGACGACGCCCCTCCCGACGACGCCCCCGACGACGCCCCCCCCGACGACGCCTCGCCTCCCGCCTGCGACGACGGCGCGCGGCGCTGCACCGCCCGCGGCCTCCAGACCTGCACCGGCGGCGCCTGGGGCCAGGCCACCCCCTGCGGCGATGAGGCCCGCTGCGTCGAAGACGCCTGCAAGCCCGTCATCTGCACCCCCAACGAGGCCGCCTGCCTCGACGACGACACCCTCGGCATCTGCACCTTCGACGGCACCCTCCGCGAGCCCTTCCCCTGCGCCCCGGGGAGCCGCTGCGCCGAGGGGCGCTGCCGCTTCGGCTGCACCCCCGGCGCCGTCACCTGCGCTGGCGCCACCGTCCAGCGCTGCGAAGACGACGGGCAGACCCAGACCCCCCTGGAGGTCTGCGACCTGGAGCGCGGCCTGGAGTGCGCCGACGGCGCCTGCGCCCTCAGCTGCAACGCCGTCTCCGCCAAGGGCCAGTACATCGGCTGCGCCTTCTGGGGCGTGGACACCCCCAACGCCTTCGGCGTCAACAACCGCTTCGCCTTCGTCGTCAGCAACGTCGATGACACCCGCACCGCCCAGGTCGAGGTCCGCAACCGCTTCGGCGTGCAGCTCGCCCGCGTCCAGCTCCCGCCCCGCGACGTCGCCACCCTCCGCATGCCCCAGCCGCGCCTGATGAACGTGGATTCATCCGGCATCTTTGACAGCGGCTTTCATATCACCAGCGACATCCCCATCAACGCCTACCAGTTCAACCCCCTCCAGCGCATCGAGCCCGACAACCCCGCCCCGCCCCCCGCCTCCAACGACGCCTCCCTCCTCCTCCCCACCAGCGCCCTCGGCACCGACTACATCGCCGCCGCCTACACCAGCTGGGGAGGCTACGACGCCTTCATCAACATCGTCAGCGCCTTCGACGGCAACGAGGTCCTCGTCACCCCCAGCGCCCCCACCCGCGCCGGCGTCAACCTCCCCCCCCTCCAGGCCGGCGTCACCCACCGCGTCACCCTGGACGCCGGCCAGATCCTCAGCCTCACCACCGCCCAGGACGGCGACGACCTCACCGGCACCCGCATCCAGTCCCAGCTCGGCGTCGCCGTCTTCGGCGGCGTGGACTGCGCCCAGATCCCCGTCGATCGCATGTTCTGCGATCACATCGAAGAGTCCATCTTCCCCCTCAACACCTGGGACACCACCTACTACGCCGCGCGCTTCCAGCCCCGCGAAGGCGCCGCCGACCGCTTCCGCGTCATCGCCTCCGCCGACGGCACCCTCCTCTCCACCGCCCCCTCCCAGGCCGACTTCCCCGTCCTCAACCGCGGCGAGAGCTTCGAGTTCCTCAGCGCCGAGGACTTCCAGCTCACCGCCACCGCCCCCGTCCTCCTCGTCCAGTACATGCAGGGCTCCACCGTCACCAGCGACGTGGACCGCGGCGATCCCTCCATGCTCACCGTCATCCCCGCCCGACAGTTCCGGCGCGACTACGTCCTCCTCGTCCCCGACACCTACGAGGAGGACTACCTCAACCTCGTCTTCCCCCTCGGCACCATCCCCCACCTCAACGGCGAGCCCATCGACATCAGCCAGTCCGCCAACATCGCCTCCACCGGCTTCCTCGCCTTGCGCCTCCGGGTCAGCGACGGGCGCCACACCCTCACCGCCGACGCCCCCTTCGGCGTCTCCGTCTACGGCTACGACCACAACATCTCCTACGCCTACCCGGGTGGCCTGGATCTCAACGCCCCGTAGCATCCCCATACAGGCTGTGGTAGGGTGCCTCCTGTCCGGGTCGTCAGACCTCGCCTCTCGCGCCATGCCTCGCCCGGCGCGCAGCGCGAGGCACTGCGCCCAACCAGTTTGTTCGCCTACAACCTCTTGAGCCTCCATCGCATGGGACGCCGACTGCTGCGGCGTCGCTGCCCCACCCCACGGCGCGCCTGCGGCGCTGCGGGGCAGGACACACCCCGCGCGAAGCACCCCAGGTCTACCGCCATGTCCAGCCTCCTCATCATCAACGCCGCTGCGCTGGAGACGCGCGTCTCCCTCATCGAAGGCGGCGTCATCTCGGAGTTCTACATCGAGCGCAAGCGGGATCGCGGCCTCGTCGGCAACATCTACGAGGGCATCGTCCTGCGCGTCCTCCCCGGCATGCAGGCCGCCTTCGTCGACATCGGCCAGGAGAAGGCCGCCTTCCTCTACGTCTCCGATGTCTTCGATGAGCGCGGCGGCAGCGTCCCCGTCGAGGCCAGCGACGACGACGAGGCCCCCATGCGCACCCGACGCAGCACCGTCCCCATCGAGGACCGCCTCGTCGAAGGACAGCGCGTCCTCGTCCAGGTCGCCAAGGAGCCCATCGGCACCAAGGGCGCACGCATCACCAGCCACGTCAGCCTCCCCGGCCGCTACCTCGTCTACATGCCCACCGTCGACCACATCGGCATCTCACGCCGCATCGAGTCCGACGAGGAGCGCGAGCGCCTCCGCACCATCATCGAAGAGGCCCGCCCCGAAGGCGCCGGCTTCATCGTCCGCACCGCCAGCGAGCACGTCGAGGCACACCACCTCCGCGCCGACATGGAGGTCCTCCTCAAGCTCTGGCAGGACATCCAGCGACGCCGCGACTCCGCCCACGTCCCCGCCCTCCTCTTCGAGGACTACGACCTGATCCTCCGCGCCACCCGCGACCTCTTCACCACGGATCTGGATCGACTTGTCATCGATAATCAACGAGATCACGAGCGAATTGTTGATTTTTGCCGCACCTACATGCCCGACACCCTCGCCAAGGTCGAGCTCTACACCGGACGCGAGCCCATCTTCGACGCCTACGGCGTCGAGGTCGAGCTGGGCCGCGCCCTCAGCCGCAAGGTCTGGCTCAAGTCCGGCGGCTACATCGTCATCGACCACACCGAGGCCCTCACCAGCATCGACGTCAACACGGGGCGCTACGTCGGCAAGAACACCCTCGAAGACACCATCGTCAAGATCAACCTCGAAGCCGTCGAGGAGATCGTCTACCAGCTCAAGCTCCGCAGCATCGGCGGCATCATCATCATCGATCTCATCGATATGGAGAAGCCCACCAACCGCGAGTCCGTCTACCGCGCCCTCACCGAGGCCCTCAAGACCGACAAGGCCAAGACCAACGTCCTGAAGATCTCCGAGTTCGGCCTCATCCAGATGACCCGCAAGCGCGTCCGCGAGTCCGTCGTCCAGTACCTCTGCGAGGAGTGCCCCTACTGCGAGGGCAAGGGCTACGTCAAGAGCCGCACCACCGTCGCCAACGAGATCCTCCGCGAGATCCAGCGCGAGGCCGAGGCCACACCCGCCTTCGAGATCGCCATCGAGGCCCACCCCGAGGTCGCCGCGCTCCTCCAGTACGAAGAGCGCGACGCCGTCCGCGAGCTGGAGCAGCGCTACCACAAGCGCGTCCACCTCATCGCCAACCGCGCCTACCACGTCGAGCACTTCGAGATGACCCTCGACGCCGCCCGCCGCGTCCAGAGCAGCATCGCCCGCGGCAACCCCACCCCCTGACCCTCAGGGCCAGGGCACCGGCTCGCACGACTCCATGAGGATCCGCCCCGCCCGCGCGTCGTGATCCACGAAGATCTGGTTGATGGGGGAGGGCGGGTAGCTCACCTCCGCGCACGTCGCGCTCTGCCCCGGACCCATCACGAAGCGCGACCCCGCCTTCAACACGCACGCCGAGGCCCGATCCAGCGCGCTCCACTCCGGGCAGATCGCGTTCTCCACCCGGTAGCTCTCCGCCGGACCCTGCGGCGGCGCCAGCGACCACCACCGACCCGTCTCGCTCCACGGCTTCTCCGCGCTCCACACCCGGTAGAGCCGCAGCGGCACCTCCGCCTCGAACACGGCCCCCGCGCAGAGCTCGCCCTCGCCGGGTTGCCCAAGCGCCTCCGCCAGCAGCGCCGGGTCGTCCACCGGCCGCGACCCCGCAGGCGCCGGGTCGATGACCCCCTCGCACGCCGGGGCCTCCGCCGTGGAGAGCGAGGTCGGGGCAGGGGAGGGCGCCGAGGCGCACGACAGCGCCCCGAAGACGAGCAGCGCACCCCACGACACGAGCAGACGACGCGCACCTTGCATGGTGACCTCCTGGGAGCCGGTGTGCTATAAACCGACCCCGAGGCTAGCAGCGCCGCCAGGCCCTCGTCAACGCCTGCGCGCGCATCTCTGGAGGCAGCTCATGAGCAAGGTCGCCCTGCGCCAGCACCCCCGCGTCAAGGTCAACCAGGAGTTCCAGGTCGTCGAGGAGTTCATCGCCGAGTACGTCACCGACATCTCCCAGGGCGGCGTCTTCATCAAGAGCAAGAACCCCCTCCCCGTCGGCACCCGCGTCAACCTCAAGTTCACCGTCATCGTGGACGACATGGAGACCATCGAGGGCGAAGGCGAGGTCATGCGCGTGGACACACGCCCCGACTCCACCGGCATGGGCGTGGCCTTCACGCGCCTCACCGCCGACTCCATGGAGCTGATCAACCGCGTCGTCGCCGCCCGCGCCGAAGGCGAGGCCGCCGAGCACCCCTGACCCTCAGCGCCGCTCCACCCGGTCCAGGTAGGCGCAGATCGCGTCGTAGGCCCGGGTCAGCTCCTGGGTCAGCCGCGTCGCCACCGCCTCACGCTCCGGGTCCCCCGAGTGCTTGTCCGGGTGGTAGCGCCGCAGGAGCGCCCGGTAGGCCTTCTTGACCGTCTCCCGATCGGCGCCGAAAGGTACCTCTAAATTAGCATAATATTGATGTAGATTCTTGTCATCCCGGCTCACCAGCCGCGCCCGCGCCGAGGTGCTCTTCAGCCCCTCGTCCAGCCAGCTCGTCACCCCGCCCTCGTCCTCAAAGGCGTTGATCGTGTCCAGCAGGTCGTTGGCGCGGCGCGAGGCCGCCTGGATCAGCTTGCGGAGCGGTGAAGGCGCCATCGAATCTCCAGCTCAAGCGCCCCGGACGTGATCGCCCGGCAGCAGCTCCAGGTGCTCGGGGCGCACGCTCCGCCCCACCATCGTCACCTCCTCCTCGCCCCACCGCTCCTTGAGCAGCACCCGCTCCCCCGGCGCGGCGTAGAGGTGGAACTCCGCCCGGGCGCCCTCGCGCCCGGTCTGCCCCGTGTGATCCGCCCGCACCTGACCCCAGGAGCGCAGCTGGAAGGTCGCCTCCTCCCACGGCACGCTCTGGGCCGGCGTCCCCTGGGCTGGCGCCGCGCCCACCTCCTCCAGCACCTCCACCAGCGGACGATCCTCAAAGCGCGCCCGCAGGTACGCCACCGCCCCTCCGTCGCCCTCCATCCGGTACATCAGGATCGTCTGCCCGGTGTGATCGTAGCGCAGCCGCCCCACCACCAGCCACGTCGCGTCCAGGTGGACCACGACGTCGTTCACCCGCAGGCTCATCACGTCCAGCCCCCCCGGCGGCAGCGCCGCCGGGCTCTTCACCGCGCGGTTGCGGCCCGCCACCGCCACGCCGAGGCCCACCGCCCCGGCGCCCGCCACCACCACCACCGCCGCCGTCAGCCCCAGGATCAGCAGCATGCTCATGGCGCCTCGCTCAACCCTTCGGGCCCCAGCCGGTAGCGCAGCCCGCACGAACCGCACGTCGCCGCCGACTCCTCCACCTCCAGCTCAATGCCGCACTGACACATCCAGCCCCGGTGCCGCGCCGGCACCCCGTACACCAGCGCGTAGGGCGGCACGTCCCGCGTCACCACCGACCCCGCCCCGATGAACGCGTAGCGACCGATGGTCACCCCGCACACCACCGTCGCGTTGGCCCCGATGGACGCGCCGCGCTCCACCAGGGTCCGCTTGTACTCCTCCTTGCGGTTCACGTGCGAGCGCGGGTTCGTGACGTTGGTGAACACCATCGACGGCCCCAGGAAGACGTCGTCCTCGCACTCCACCCCCGTGTAGATCGAGACGTTGTTCTGCACCTTCACGTTGTCCCCGAGCCGCACCCCCGGAGACACCAGCACGTTCTGACCCAGGTTGCACCCCCGCCCGATCACCGCGTCCTTCATCACATGACAGAAGTGCCAGATCTTCGTCCCCGCGCCGATCGAGCACGGCGCGTCAACATACGACGACTCATGGACAAAATAGCCGCGCTCCTCGCTCATCCCTGCCTCCACCTGAACCCGGGGTCCACCGACACGCCGCCGCCTCGCAACGAGGACGCCGCCGCCTCCAGCACGCGCATCACCCGAAGCCCCTCCGCGCCGTCCGTCCGCGGCGCCTGCCGCGTGTCCAGCGCCTCCAGAAAGGCCTCGCACTCCCACCTTAGCGGCTCTGCGGGCTCCACCGCAAACCCCTTCACCTCGCCGCTCAGCTCCCCCGGGCCGTGCAGCCGCAGCGACGCCTCACCCGACCCGTCGAAGACCAGCGTCCCCTCCGACCCCACCACCACCAGCCGCTGCTCCTTGAACGGGTGGACCCACGACGCCTGGATGTCCGCCGCCAGCCCCTCCCCGAAGTCCAGCCGCAGCGACGCCACGTCCAGCGACCCGCCGCCTGCCACCGCGCCCCCCTGCGCCTGCACCCCCACCGGACCTCGACCCAGCAGCCCCAGCACCAGGCTCACGTCGTGCGCCGCGTGGCAGAGCAGGATGTCCTCCTCCCCTGGGCCCCGCCGCGTGTTCCACCGCGTCGCCTGCACATAGACCACCTCCCCGATCACCCCCGCCCCAAGGAGCGCCTCCAGCCGACGCACCGCCGGGTGGTACGCCAGCAGGTGCCCCACCATCAGCACGCTCCCCCGCGCCTCCGCCTCCGCCGCCAGCGCCGCCGCGTCGGTCAGGCTCAGCGCCAGCGGCTTCTCGATGAAGACGTCGAGCCCCTGCTCCAGCGCCTCCAGCGCCAGATCAAAGTGCGTCTCGGGCGGCGAGGCGATCACCACCGCCCCAACCTCGGGCTGCTCCATCGCGAGCGACGCGTCATCGTAGCAGCGCAGGTGCGGCCACGCCTCCGCCGCCAGCGCCAGCCGACGCGGGTCCGGGTCCGCCACCGCCACCAGCCGACCCAGCTCCGCCAGGTTCCGCCCCAGGTTCACCCCCCACCGACCCGCCCCCAGGAGCGCGATGTCGGGTGAGATGATCGGCTTTCGCGCGACAATATCTTTGTTTTTGATTGAACTTTCTACCATGTATAGAATCCCTGCCCCGACTTCTTCCCCAGGCGACCCGCCGCCACCAGCCGCTTCAAGAGCAGGGGAGGGCGGAACGTGTCCGTCCCAAGCTCTTGATAGAGGTGCTCCGTGATCGCCAGCCTCACGTCCAGCCCCACCAGATCCGTCAGCCGCAGCGGGCCCATCGGGAAGCGATACCCCAGCTCCATCGCCCGATCGATGTCCTCCGCCGTCCCCACCCCCTCCTGCACCATCCGGATCGCCTCCATCGCCACCGCGATCCCCAGCCGCGACGTCGCGAACCCCGGCGAGTCACGCACCACGATGCACTCCTTGCCCAGCCACGCGCCGATGGCGCGGGCCTCCGCCAGCGTCTCCGCGCTCGTCAGCTCCCCCGTCACGATCTCCAGCAGCGTCATCACGTGCACCGGGTTGAAGAAGTGCAGCCCGATGAAGCGCTCCGGACGCTGCGTCATCGCCGCCAGCGTCGTGATCGACATCGACGACGTGTTCGACGCCAGCAGCGCCCCGGCGGGCGCGTGGGCGTCCGCCACCTCCAGCACCGCCCGCTTGATCTCCAGCCGCTCCGGCACCGCCTCCACCACCAGCGACGCGTCGGCGCACGCCGACGCCAGCTCCGTCGAGGTCCGCAGCCGTCCCAGCGCCGCGTCTCGCGCCTCCGCGCTCACCTTCCCCTTCGCCACCCCCTTCTCCAGGTTCGACCGGATGTGCCCCAGCGCGCGCTCCAGCGCCGACGCGCTCACGTCCACCAGGCACACCTCCGCCCCCGCCTGCGCGCTCACCTGCGCGATCCCGTGCCCCATCGTCCCTGAACCCACCACCGTCACACGCTGCGGATACGACATCGCCACCACCACCTCGTCTCGTGAGCCTCCACAGGGCGAGCCGAGCCCGCCCGAACCGCCGCGCACCTTAGCGCCGCCGCGCCGCGCTCGCAAGAGCGCCCCGCGGGGCTGGACAAGCGCGCGCTTCGGCTCTAAGGAGGAGGGGCGCGCGCTGCCCGCTTGACGCGCCCACACGCCACGACACACCGGAGCCCCCATGAAGATCGACCCACGCCGCCAACCCCAGGCCGCCTGGAAGGCCCTCGTCGAGGCCCCCTCCGAGGCCCTCCTCGACGCCATCGTCGACGCCGCGGGCGAGCTGGCCGACCGCGATCAACACGCCCTCGTCCTCGCCGCCCTCGCCCTCAGCCCCCCCAGGCGCTACAAGGTCAAGGCCATCTTCGAGCTCCTCGAAAAAGGCGAGGAGCCCGAAGACGCCATCCTCGCCATCTGGCAGGAGGCCCAGGAGCCCGCCGCACTCCTCACCCTCGCCGCGCTCCGCTACGGCTGGCTCCTCCCCGCCGCCTGCCGCGACCTCCTCCTCGCTGAGCTGGACATCTTCGAGCCCGACGACGAGGTCGCCCTCCGCCTCACCTCCCAGGCCATCACCCGAGGCGTGCAGGTCGCCCCCGACCTCACCCTCGCCGGAGGCCCCATCTGCACCGAGACCCTCGCCGCTGCCCTCACCGACCTCCCCAAGAAGACCCGCGACGCCGCCCTCCACGGCTACGCCGACCTCCTCACCCAGCGCGGCGAACTCGAAGACCTCCCCGAACCCGCCGACGTCCACGGCCTCCTCATCCACGACCTCCTCGCCTCTCCGGCCCTCGGAGACACCCTCCTCGACGCCGTCGCGCAGCGCCTCCGCCTCAACACCGCACAGGCCGCCGCCCGACTCCTCCTCGCCACCATGCGCACCGCCGTCGATCCCCACGGCGCCACCGACTACGTCGCCCGACGCGCCCACGGCGCCGGCGAGCTCGTCGATGGACCCATGATGCGCGGCTTCTTCGAAGCCCTCCAGATCGACTACCAGGACACCGGCCTCGACCAGTGGGCCCTCACCCTCCGCTACGAAGACGAGATCGGCGCCGCCCAGACCGCCCGCGTCATCGCGCGCCTCACCCCCCGCGACGCCATCGTCGAGTGGATCGAGCCCATCCCCACGCCCACCGACCCCGCCTGGTGGCCCGACCTCCTCCACCGCTCCGCCGACGCCGCCCCCGCCGCCTACCTCATCGACGAGCGCGGACGCCTCGTCCTCCGCGCCCAGCAGCTCCGCGAAGGCTTCGAGCTGGCCCACCTCCAGGCCGCCTGGGACGCCCTC
>CAUJGC010000434.1 GCA_963169075.1 Myxococcota bacterium | reverse complement strand
CGACGGGTGCCCCGGCACGACGTCGGTGGACCGCTGGGACAAGCTGATCTGGAGCGGCACGGTGCCGGCGAACTCGCAGGTGGAGCTCCGTGTCCGCACGGGCAACACCAACGCCGAGCTCTCCAACGCCCCCTGGCGTGGGCCCTTCACCCAGACCAGCGCCACCACCCAGTCTCCGGCCAACCTCATCACCGCCTTCGGCGATGTGGACGCCAACCACAAGGAGCTTCTGGAGGTCCAGATCACCCTCATCTCCAACCAGGACGGCCAGATCCCGCGTGTCTCGCAGGTTCAGGTCACGCGCTACTGTGAATAAGCGCCGCGCCATGTTGGCGTAGCCCTCTCCCTGCTGACGCCGCATGTCCCTGACATGCGGCGTCAGCGTTTATGCGCCTGCCTTTCGCCTTGAGAGCCCTATGAACCCACGCCACCTCCGCTACCTCGCCTTGGCCCTCCTGGGGGCCTCGCTGATCGCCCTCATGATCTGGCTCTTCACGCGGGGCGACGACGCGTCGCCGCCCTCGTCTGCCGCCGCGTGCGTCGAAGGGGCGGCTTGCGGCGAGGGGCTGCGCTGCTGCGGAGGCCGCTGCGTGGCGGAGAGCGCCTGCGCGGCGCCAGGTGAGGCGCCGTCGTCGGTGGTGGCGACGGCCTCGGTCCCCGCCTCACGCCGCGAGAAGCCTGCGCCGCCGCCGCGCTTCACGCGCGCCCCGGAGCCCTCGCTGGCGTGTCAGAAGCCTTCGGACTGCCCCTCCGAGCTGATGCGCTGCGACGCCGGGCGCTGCCAGGAGCCCACCGTCTGCCTGGGCGACGGCGACTGCGCCGGGCGTGTCTGCTACCGCGGCGCCTGCGAGGACAAGGCGCCGGGCTGCCGCCCTCAGGACTGCCCCGAGGGCTCTTATTGCAACTCCATCTTTGGTCAGTGCGAGTTCCACCAGTGTCAGACCGACGAGCAGTGCGCCGGGGATCGACGCTGCGACCCCAAGGGCTACTGCGTCGAGTGCCTCAGCGACGCGGACTGCGACGGCAACCAGCGCTGCCACGTCGACTCCCACTGCCTCGAGCCCGAGCGTTGCGCAGGCGACATCGACTGCCGCGGCCTGCGCGTCTGCGATCCCAAGACCACCACCTGCGTGGACACGCCCTGCCTCCAGGACGAGCTGGAGCCCAACGACACCCTCGACGAGGCCAAGCCCCTCGCAGCAGGTGAGGGCTACAAGGAGCTTGTCGTCTGCCACGAGAACCACGACATCTTTCAGATCGACCTCCCCGCGCGGAGCGGGGCGCTCATCCGCATCCTCTTTGACAACAGCATCGGCACCGTCGAGGCGCGCGTCCGCGACCGAGACAAGAAGGAGCTGGCCCGCTACACGGACAACACCTTCAACAGCGCGCTCCTCATCCCCTTCGAGCGGGAGGACGAGGCCAAGACCTATTACCTGGACGTGCAGGGCTACGGGCTGGTCCACTCCAACAACGCCCCGCTGGCCTACAGCATCCAGCGCTACGACGTCCCGGGAGGCTTCTGCGTCAACGACGCCTTCGAGCCCTCCAACACCCTCCCTGACGCCCACCGCATCACGCCCAACCACGTCTTCCAGGCGCGCTTGTGCAAGGGCGACGAGGACTGGTATGTTATAGATGTCAAATCAAATGAGACTTTGAACGTCTACGTGGAGTCCGTCTTCGACACCAAGCACCCCGATCAGCACCAGCTCCTCCCCGAGATCGAGGTCTATGAGGAGGGCAACACCCAGCCCATCCTCATCAACACCGAGGATGACGGCCCCGACCACGCCAAGGTCGCCAGCGTCAAGGTGACCCGCGACGGACCTCACTACGTCCGCCTCCTCCCTGCCCTCATCGACGCCAACACCCACTATGCCGTGCGCATCTACGCGGACGCTCCTTGAGACGTCGGTGGGGTCCAGGGTCGCGTCCCAGGACCCCGACCACAAATCCGCCCGCAGCCGCGACGAGCCCCGCACCCCCGCCTTGATCGCCCGCTCCAGATCGCCGCAGCTCGCCGCCTCGTCGTCCGGGAGCGACTCCTCCACGTCATCGTCGATGTCGTCGTCATCATCGTCGTCATCATCGAGGTCGTCATCGTCGTGGAGCGTCGCCACGCCGTCCATCAGCGGCAGCTCGCCGCTCGCGACGCAGGCGCTCACCGGCGCCTGCGCGAGCCAGACCCCGGCGTCCAGCTCCACGAAGAGCTTCCCGCCCTCCGGGAGCTGAATCCCCGCTGCGTCCTCCACCCGGACCACCTCGTTGAAGCGCAGCGCGCCTCGCAGCTCGCTCGTCATCCCGGCCTGCTCGAAGGCCGCGCGCAGGTAGAGGGTGCTCCCAAAGAGCGGATCGCTGCTCGGGAGCAGCGTCTCGTCGGCGTCGTCCAGTCGATAGTCCACCCGCCGCCAGCGCAGCGGCGGCACCTTCACCCCCTCCAGCGAAGGCGTCGAGGCGCCGGTCAGCAGATCGACCACAAAGGGCCCCGTCACCTCCAGCTTGTCGTCGCCAGCCTCGCAGGTCGCCCCGCTGTAGCTCCCGGCCACCGCCGCGCAGGTGAGCCCGTCTGGCAGGTAGAGCTCCACGTCACGGATGACCACCCGCGCCTCCGCCAGCGCAAACGGCGTCCCGTCTACGTCGGTGAAGCGCACCTCCTTGGCCTCGGGCGCCTCGCTCAGCGCGCTCGACACCCGGAACTCCAGGTCGCCGGGGTTGCCGATGTGGGTCCCGGTCGAAGGGTCGTCCCCGCCGTCGCCACATCCCAGCACCGCGACCCACACCAGCGCGGCCCAGGCCGCGCTCATCCGAATCACCTGCCTCAACTTCATCACTCCGCCTGCTCCCGCTCCCGCGCCTGGCTCAGCGGGAACACCTGCATGTTGATCTGCATCACGACGTCCGGGTCCTCCTGGCTGTCGCAGAAGTCCATCAGCTCCTCCCGAAACGCGCGGATGCGACGCTTCAGCTCCGCCAGGCGATCTGCGCGCACGCAGACCGTCATCCCGCTGATGTCCCGATGCCTGGCTGGGATGCTATCCATCGCCTCCCGCCCGCGCTCGATCATCTGCCGGTGAAACTGGCGCACCCCCACCGCCGTCACCTCGTGCCCCGAGTCCAGCGTCGGATCGCCGCGCCGGATGCGCCCCTCCTCATCGCGCACCAGCAAGCCCAGCTTCAAGAGCAGCTCCAGCGCGCTCGACGCCTGCGCGGGCGTGATCGCCGGCAGCACCTGCGACGCGATCCACCCTGCGTCCTCCCGGAAGTCCTCTCGCGCTGCCAGCTCGCGCACCACCACGTTGTGCCAGCTGGACAGGTACTCGAACATCATCCCATCCAGCGGCTTCGCGTCCCAGAAGCGCTGCGTCGCGGTGATCGCCTGGAGGCGCTGCGCGCGCTCATCGGCGTCCTCGGCCTGGGCGAACGCCACCAGGTGCGCCAGGAAGCGGTGCTCGCTGGCGGTCAGCCCCAACGCCTCCGCGATCTTGTCTACGCTCTGCGGGCTGATGTTGCGCTGGCCGTCGATCACCAGCTTCAAGAAATTGGAGGACGCAAAGCCGGCGCGCTTCGCGAAGTAGCGGTAGGAGAAGTGCTTGGTGTGGGCCTTGGCCTGCGTGTAGTAATCTCCAAGGTACTCGCGATAGTTCAAGTACGTGAAGATGTCGGGCTTCCAATCGCTCATCGCGCGCTCCTGGCTCGCACCGCGCCTCCGGCGCCGCGCCGGGGCTGCGCTGGGCCCGGCGGCCCTGCGCTGCCGCGTCGCTCAACCCCGAATCAACCCAGGCGACCCGAGCGCTTCAGGTTGCGCTCCAGACCATCCTCCAGCTCCTCGCAGGCGTCCTCGTGGTCGTCGTCGGCCTCGTCCTCACCCTCCGCTTCGTCCTCGTCCTCGTCCTCGTCGGCCTCGGCTTCGTCGTCCTCGATCTCGTCGCCCTCGGCCTCCTCTTCGGTGGCCTCGTCCTCGACCGCCTCGTCGCCCTCTTCCTTGCCCTGCTCGGGCTCCTCCACCTCGGCGTCCTCGGCGTCCTCAGCACCCTCGGCGTCCTCGTCCTCGTTCTCGTTCTCGTTCTCGTTCTCGTTCTCGTCCTCGTCCTCGTCCTCGTCGTCTTCCAGCGTGATCACGCCGTCAGCGGAGCAGGCATCGATGGAGAGGCCCTCAAACCAGAGGGAGGGATCGAAGCTGATGAGGAGGGCGGAGGTAGCGTCAGGGGTGACCCCCTCGGGGCGCTCCAGCCGGATATCTTCGTCGATGTCGAGCTTGACGTCCAGCGTGCGGCCGTCCGCCGTCGAGGCGGTCATCACCCAGCTGTACATCGAGAGCGGGTCGGTGCTCGGCAGCCCCATCCGAGCGCCGTCGTTGTCCACCTCCAGGTCCACGCGCTTGTAGGCCAGGCTCGGCAGGCGCACGCCCGACAGCGACGGGCTGACGGTCCCCGCGATCAGGTCCACCGCGAAGGGCCCCTTGATCTTGATCTTGCCGTGCGCGTCCGCGCCGTGGTCGTCGTCATCGTCGTCATCGTCGTCATCGTCGTCATCGTCGTCGTCGTCGTCGTCGTCATCGTCGTCATCGTCGTCGTCGCTGTCGCTGTCGTCGTCGCTGTCGTCGTCGCTGTCGTCGTCGCTGTCGTCGTCACTCTCGCAGGTGGCGCCGACCAGCTCGCCCTGGATGTCGGCGCAGGTGACGCCGTCAGGGAGATCCAGCTCGATGCTGCTGAGGACGAAGCGCGCGCTGTCAATGGTCCAGACCGTACCGTTGGCGTCGGTGAAGGTGATGGGGCCGCTGGTGGCCTCACCGCCCACGCCGACCCCGAACGCGACCGGGCTCGCCGCGGTCGTGATCTGGGGCGTCTGCTCGCCGTCCCCGCAGGCGCTCAGGAGCCCGCCCGCCACCAGCGCCATCGTGCCCAACCAGCTCACCGTCTTCATGCTCAGCTGCTTCATGTCTCCGCTCCTCGTCTCGCGTGTCGCGTGGCAGACCACCCAGGCGTGGTCGATCTGTGTTCTCGCTGCTGGGGAGAGGGCGTCGCCGCCCTGTGTTCTCGACCCATGAGCAAGGATACGACATCCAGCCCAGAACACAACCCCTGCACCGATCATTGGCGTGTTCATGTGGAACACGCCTGTGTTCTCAGTCGTGATCAGCTGGGCGGCTGGAACACGCCTGGGCGCCTCACGCGCCGCGCAGCCGCAGCGACCACCGCGCCCCGCGGCCCGCTGGCGCATAGGCCAGCTCCCCGCCCTGCTGGCGCACCAACCCCCGCGCGATCGCGAGCCCCAGCCCGTGACCCCGCGCCTGCGAGGCCCGCTGGAAGGGCTCGAAGAGCCGCGACGCCAGCGACGCAGGCACCCCCACCCCGTCGTCTTCCACCACGATCTCCACCCAGCCCTCGCCGCCTGGCTCCCAAGACACCACCACCTCCCCCGCCGTCGCGTGCAGGAGCGCGTTCTGGAGCAGGTTGTCCAGCGCCCGACCCAGCGCCTCCCGCTCCGCCCACACCGCGCAGCCCGGCGCCCCCGACGCCACCAGGCGGACGCCCGCCGCCTCCGCCTGCGCCTCCAGCGCCTCCAGGCGCTCAGCGATCACCTCACCCACGACCTCCCGACGCAGCGCCGCGTCCCCGTGCCGCGTCCGCGAGGTCGCCAGGAGCTGCTCCGCCAGCCGGATCAGCCGCTGCGTGTCGGCGTAGGCGTGCTGGAGGGCCTCGCGGTACTCCTCGCGCGTCCGCTCGCGGCGCAGCGTCACCTCCAGCTCACCGCGCAGCGCCGCCAGCGGCGTGTTCAGCTCGTGCGAGGCCTCCGCGATGAAGCGCTCCTCGCGCGCCAGCATCTCCTGCTGCTGCCCCAGCAGGCGGCGCAGCGTCCGCGCCAGCGTCGCCACCTCAAACGGCGCTCCGGGCGCCTCCGCCAGCTGCTCCTTCCACCCGGCCTGGCGCAGCCCGGCGGCCTCCGCCGCCGCCAGCTCGGCGCAGGCGCCGGTCAGCCGCTCCAGCTCACGGGTCACCTGCGCCGCCGCAAAACCCACCGCCAGCGTCACCAGCAGCACCGCAGCCACCCCACCAAGCACCCCGAAGCGCGCCAGCTCCCACGCCGAGCGATCCAGCTCCGCGTGCTCCACCCCGACCAGGAAGGTCAGCGCCTCGCCTGACGGCCCCCTGGCCTGCACCCCCCCCACCCGCAGCGGCGCGACCCCCAGCCCCTCCACGTCCAGCGCGCCACGCCCGCCGCGCATCGCGCGGATCTCGGCGCAGAGACCCGCCGGCGCCTCCTTCAGCAGCGCCAGGCTCCGCGTCTTCGCCAGCACCTCGCACCCCTCTCCAAGCACCAGCGCGTGCTTCATCGCCACCTCGCCGCTCAGTGACGGCAGCGCGATCGGCGCGTCGTGGACATGCACCCCCTCCTCGCGCTCAAGCAGCACGTCCGCCGCGTCATGCTGCGCCAGATCCAGCAGCACCTGATCGGTCTGCGCGTGCAGGTGGCTGTGCAGCCCCCAGCTCAGCGCCCCCACCAGCGCCCCGATCGAGAGCGCCGCCGCGCTCCCCACCCCCGCCACCATCCGCCCCCGAAGCCCCAGCCGCCTCCAACGCCCCCACATCACGGCCCCTCCTGCTCGCGCAGCCGGTAGCCGCGCCCGCGCACCGTCTCGATCACCGACTCCCCGGCCCGGCCGCCGTCCAGCTTCCGCCGCAGATACCCGACGTAGACGTCCACCACGTTCGTCGTCGGATCGTGCGACATCCCCCACACCCGGTCCAGGAGCCGCCCCCGGCTCACCACCTCGCCTCGGTGCCGCAGCAGCATGTCCAGGAGCGCGAACTCCCGCCCGCTCAAGCTGTGGACCTCCTCCCCCGACCGGACCTCCCGCCCCCGAAGATCCACCCACGCCGTCCCCACCTGCACCCGCGACGCCGCCTCGCCGCGCGCCGCCGCCCGCCGCACGTTCGCCCGCAGCCGCGCCAGCAGCTCCTCAAATGAGAACGGCTTCTCGATATAGTCGTCCGCCCCCTGATCCAGCGCCAGCACCGCCGCGTCCACCCCGCGCCGCGCCGTCAACATGATCACCGGCGCCACCAGCCCCGCCTCGCGCCACCGCCGCAGCAGCGCCACGCCGTCCAGCCCGGGCAACATCCAGTCCAGCAGCACCGCGTCATACGGCTGGGACATCCCCTGCGCCAGCGCCTCCTCCCCGTCGCCGCAGAGATCCACCGTGTAGCCCTCCTCGCGGAGCCCGCGCACCAGAAAGCTCGCCACCCGCGCGTCGTCCTCAACCACCAACACCAGCATCACCCACCTCCCTGCCCGCGCCGCTCCGCGCCGCGCTGTCCTCGCCGCGAAAGAGACGACCATAGAGCGCAGGCAGCACCACCAGCGTCAAGAGCGTGCTCGTCACCAGCCCCCCGATCACCACCGTCGCCAGCGGACGCTGCACCTCCGCGCCCACCCCCGTCGCCACCATCATCGGGATGAACCCGAGCCCCGCCACCAGCGCCGTCATCAACACCGGCCTGAAGCGCTCCAGCGCGCTCTCCCGCGCCGCCTCCACCGCCCCAAGCTCCCGGTGCAGCTCCCGCGTCCGCGAGAGCAGCACGATCCCGTTCATCACCGCCACCCCGAAGAGCGCGATGAAGCCCACGATCGCGCTCATCGAGAGCGGCAACCCCGACGCCTCCAGCATCATCACCCCACCCGACGCCGCCACCGGCACGTTCAGGAAGATCAAGAGCGCCGGCTTGAACCCCTTGAACGCCCCATAGAGCACCCCCAGGATCAAGAAGAGCAGCGCTGGCACCAGGATCAACGTCCGCGTCAACGCCGCCTGAAGCTGCTCGTACTTCCCGCTCCACTCCACCCAGTACCCCTCCGGCAGCTCCACCTCCGCCGCCACACGTCGCTGCGCCTCCACCACATAGCCCCCCAGATCACGCCCCCGCACGTTCGCGCGCACCACCACACGTCGGCTCCCCGCCTCCCGATCGATCCGCGCAGGCGAGCGCACCTCCAGCACCTCCGCCACCTCCCCCAGCGGCACGCTCCGCCCCGAGGGCAGCACCACCGGCATATCCGCCAGCGGCACCCCCGCAGGCAGCCGCACCTTCATCACCACCGGGTCCTGAAACTGACCCCGCATCACCGCGCCCACCTCCACGCCGCGCTGGAGCCCCGCCACCAGCTCCAGCACCGCGCTCGCCTCCAGCCCATAGCGCGCCAGCGCCTCGGGGCGCGGGCGGACCTCGATCCCCGGCACCCCCTCCTGAGCGGGCGGCACCACGTCCGCCGCGCCCTCCACCTCACCCAGCACCTGCGCCACCTCCTGCCCCAGCGCCCGGAGCCGCGCGTGGTCTGGCCCGTAGATCTTCACCCCCACGTCGCTCGTGATCCCCTGGAGCAGCTCGTTGAACCGCATCTCGATGGGCTGCGTGAAGTTCAGCTCCGCCCCGGGCGCCTCCACCTCCAGCTGCGCGGCCATCGCCGCCACCAGCGACTCCAGATCCGGGTGCGACCACCGCTCCCGAGGCGCCAGCTTCACCAGGATATCCGCCTCCTCCAGCCCCATCGGGTCCGTCGCCAGCGCCGGCGCGCCGCTCCGGCTCGCCACCCGCTCCACCTCCGGGAAGCGCTGCAGCGACGCCTCCACCTGCGACGCCCCCCGCAGCGCCTCCGCCGGGCTCAGCGAGGGCAGCCGCGCCGTCTGCACCACCAGATCCCCCTCCTGGAGCCGCGGCACAAACTCCACCCCCAGCCCTGCCCCCACCCAGCCGCTCAGCACCAGCACCGCCGCCGCCAGCCCGGCGGCCAGCCCCGGGCGCCGCAGCCCCGCCTCCAGCGTCGGGCGGTAGAGCCGCCGCAGCGCCGCGATCACCCACGTCATATGCTCCCCACGCGGCTGGATCACCCACGACGCCATCGCCGGCACGTAGGTGAAGCTCAACACCAGCGCCGTCCCCAGCGCCAGGAGCACCGTCAGCGCCATCGGGCGGAAGAGCTTCCCCTCCACCCCCCACATCAAGAGGATCGGCGTGTAGACCAGGATCAAGATGCCCACCGCGAAGAGCACAGGCCCCGACACCGCCTTCGCCCGCTCCGCCACCGCCGCGCCAAACCCCTCCCCCCGCGCCACCGTCAGCGCCACGATGCTCTCGGTCACCACGATGGTCCCGTCCACGATCAGCCCGAAGTCGATCGCCCCCAGCGACATCAGGTTCCCCGTGTACCCCAGCAGGTTCAACCCCAGAAACGCCCCCAGCATCGCCAGCGGGATCACCGACGCCACCAGCAGCCCCGCCCGCAGATCCCCCAGCAGCACAAAGAGCACCACGATCACCAGCAGCCCCCCCTCGATCAGCGAGCGCGCCACCGTCCGCAGCGTGCTCCCCACCAGCTTCTCCCGGTCGTAGATCGGCTCCAGGCGCACGCCCTCCGGCAGCCCCGACTGCACCTCCTCCACCCGCTCGCGCACCCCCTGCACGACCCCCAGCGCGTCCGCCCCTGCCAGGAGCTGCACCATCACAAAGAGCCCCTCCCCCTGGCCGTCCGCCGACCCCATCCCCACCGTCAGCGCCTTGCCCTCGCGCGCCTCACCCACGTCCTGCACACGCAGCGCGGGGCCGCCTGCCGCGCCGCCGCGCAGCGCGATCCCCTCCAGCGACGCCGCGTCGGTCGGGTTCGCCACCGCCCGCACCAGCGTCTGCTCGTCCCCCTGCGCCTCCGCGCCCCCCGACGCCACCCCCAGCGAGGACCCGAGCCGCGCCTCCACCTCCTGCGGCGTCAGCCCGTAGCTCGCCAGCTTGAACGGGTCCAGCGTCACCTCCAGCTGGGGCGCGCCGCCGCCCCACACGTTCACCTCCACCACCCCCGGCACCCCGCGCAGCCGCGGCCCGATGTCCCGCTCCAGGAGCCGCGTCAGCTCCGGCAGCGTGTGCCGGTCGCTCGTCAGCGTGAACTGGTACACCTCGCCAAGCCCGGTCGTCGGCGGCGCGATCTCTGGCCGACCCGCCGTCGCCGGGATCGACCCCGACGCCTGATCCACCCGCTCCTTCACCAGCTGGCGCGCCCGCCACACCTCCGTCCCGTCCTCGAAGACCACCGTCACCGACGAGATCCCCGTCCGCGAGATGCTGCGGATCTGCTCCATCCCGGGCGTCCCGCCCAGCGCGCGCTCCAGCGGCGCCGTCACCAGCACCTCCACCTCCTCCGAGCCCATCCCCGGCGACGCCGTCAGCACCTGCACCTGTACGTTGGTCAGATCCGGGAACGCGTCAAACGTCATGCTCCGCAGCGACGCCACCGACACCCCGACAAACGCCACCACACCCAGGAGCACAAAGAGACGATTCTCCACGCTCCAGCTGATCAAACGATGCAGCCAGCTCATCCCGACCTCCTCAAGAAGCTCTCATATCGTGTATCATGATATATCATGACATATCATGACGCGCTCATCCCCGGCGAGGCGCCGTCATGGTGACGACAGCGCCGCGCTCTTGGCCTGGAGCACGCCCCGCACCACCACCGGCGTCCCCACCTCCAACCCCGCGCCGCGCACCAGCAGCGCCTCCCCCGCCCGCCCCTCCACCCGCACCGGCACCGCCGCGGCGCCCTCGCCGCGACGCGCGAAGACCACCTCCGCCCCGTCCAGCTCCGTCACCGCGCCCGCCGGGACCGACACCACGCCGGGCGCCGCAGGCGCCTGGAGCCGCACCCGGCCGCTCGAACCCACCGCCAGCGCGCCGCCGGACGTCGCCACCAGATAGATCGACCGCGTCCGGCTGCTCGGCTCCAGCGTCGGCGCCTGACGCACCACCCGCAGCTCCACCGCCGCCCCTCCCGACGCTGGATAGAGCAGCGCCGCGCTGCCCACCGACACCCGCCCCTCCAGGCGCTCCGGCAGGTGCACCTCCACCTGCGCGCGCCCCACCTCCAGCACCTCCACGCACGCCGCCTCGGGCCCCTGGACGCTCCCCGGCGCGCAGCGCAGCCTCGACACCACCCCGCTCACCGGCGCGCGCCACACCCCACCCTCCAGACCGGCCCCCCGCGTCGCCTGCTGGCGCGTCAGCGCCTCCAGCCGCCCCCGCGCCTCCGTCACGCTCACCTCCGCCTCCCGCTCCGCGTCCACAGGCCGCACCCCGGCGGCCACCTGACCCCGGACCACCTCCAGCAGCCGCGACCGGCTCTGGAGCACCGCGCGCTGCTCCCGCGCCGCCGCCTCCAGATCACCCACCTCCAGCGGCACCGCCTCCGCCAGCGGCGCCCCGGCGGTGACCGCCTCGCCTGGCGCCACCAGCCAGCGCCGCAGCCGCACCGGGCCCGGCGGACCCAGCGCGTGCTGCGCGTCCTCCGGCAGCACCACCGCTCCCGGCAGGTTCACCACGTCCCCCTGCGTCGCCGCGCCAGCGGCCTCGTAGCCCAGCTCCACCCGCTGCGGCGGCTCCGGCGACGCCGCAGGCTCCTCCGCCATGCCGCCGCTGCACGCTGCCAACGCCAGCAGACAACCCACCATCCCACGCCGCATCACCTGCCTCCCTGCATCAAGCGCTGCTCGACCTCGGCCTGCGCCGCGCTCACCTCGAGCCCGACGCTCCGCTCCAGCTGTTGATGGCGCGCCTCGTGAAGCTCCCGACGCGCCCAGATCACCCGCTGCACCTCCACCTGACCCGCCTGCCAGCTCCGCTCCAGCCGCTCCACGCGCGCCTCCAGCGGCGCCAGCAGCGCCTCCTCCCGGCGCAGGAGCTGCGCGCGGGACGCCTCCCACGACGCCTCCTCCCACAAGACCTCCCGGCGCAGCGTCGCCAGGCGCCGCGCGCCCTCCAGCTCCTGCGCCTCGGCCTCGGCGCGCAGCGCGCGCGCAGCGGGCGCCTCCGGCGGCGCCAGCGGGACCACCAGCCCCACGCGGCCCGCCAGCCACACCACGCCGCCTGTCTCGTGGGCCTCCACGCTCGTGCTCAGCTCCAGCGGCCACGCCTCCAGCGACGACGCCTCCGCGCGCTGCGCCTCCCCCTGCGCAGCGACGCCCTGCACCGCCGGGTGATCGGCTCCCAGCGCCGCCGCCACCGCCGTCCACGGGTTCGAGCGCGCCGACCACGCCCCCGCCTCCACGACCTCCAGCGCCCCCTCGCCCCAGGCCCCCACCTCCGCCCCCACCTCCGCCTCCAGGCGCTTGAGGCGCTCCTGCGCCGCGCGCTGCACCTCCTCCACCTCGGTCGCCAGCTGCGCCCGCGCCACCTCGAACTCCCCCGCCTCCAGCGGCGTGAGCTGCCCGCGGGACGCCGCCTCGCGCACCGGCGCCAGCGCCGCGTCAAACGCCTCCAGATCATCGGCAAGATGCCGCGCCATCGCCCGCAGCCCCCAGACCTCCACCGCGCCCCGCAGCGCCGCCCGCACGAAGCTCCACCGCGCCGCCGCCGCCTCCGCGCTCCACGCCCGACCTCGCGCGCTCCACGCCGCCCGGGCGCGCTCGCCCTGCGACGGCCCCACCTCCCACACCAGCCCCACGCTCCCCGTCGTGTCCGCCACCGGCCCGATGGTGCTCCGCGTCACCTCCCACCCCGGCGCCGCCCCCACCTCCACGCCCCGCAGCCAACCCGGCACCTCACCCCGCGCGGCCTCGGCCCCCCGCGCCCGCGCCTCGCCTTCACGGCCCGCGCTGGCCGACCACGCCTGCTCCGCCCAGCGCTGCACCTCCGCCAGCGACGACGGCTCCGCGCAGACCACCGCTGGCTGCGCCGTCGCCGCCAACACCACCATCCACCCGATCCAACGCCGCCGCTGCTCCTGCATCCTCACCTCCTCCAAGCCACCTCCCCCCGCGCCCGACACTCCTTCTAAACCTCCGCGCCGCCGCCTGCTTGAGAGCCCACATGAGAAGGCTCTCATCCAACCCGCACCCCCGCCCCGCCCTTGATCCCCCGCCTGCCCTGTGCCACAAAGACACCAACTCACCCCGAGGGAGCGCCTGCCTCCCTCGCACGCCCTGGGAGCCTGGAGCCATGAACCTCTTTCCTTGCCTCTGCTCGGTGGTCTTCGCGGGGATCGCCGGGGGCTGCACCTGGAAGTTCTTCAGCCTCAAAGAGAAGATCTACCAGATGAAGGCCACCGAGACGGTCCCCATCCAGAGCCTCATCGAGAGCGCCGGCGAGATCGCCGCCGAGATCGGCCCCGGCGGCTTCAACCAGCTCTGCGAGATCAAGGGGCGCCTCCTCAGCGACGCCCCCCTTCAAGGCGAGCTCTCCCAGCAGCCCTGCGCCTACTACGAGACCACCGTCACCCGACGCTGGGAGGAGGACTACGAAGAGTACGACCAGCAGCTCAAGCGCAGCGTCCGACGCACCCGCACCGGCGCCGACGTCGTCTCCAGCAACAAGCGCGCAGCCCCCTGCGTCGTCGATGACGGCACCGGACGCCTGGAGCTACGCCTCGACGGCGCCGACCTCGACCTCGTCCAGAGCTTCAGCCGCTTCGAGCCCGGAGAGCGACCCACCGGCCTCGGCCTCCAGATCGCAGGCTTCTCCGTCAACATCGCTGGCCCCAGGGCTGGCCGCCGCACCCTCGGCTACGAGTACGTCGAGCGGCTCCTACCCCTCAACGCCCAGGTCTACGTCCTCGGAGAGGTCCGCGACTCCGAGGGCCCCCTCGCCATGCGCAAGCCCGACGACCCCAAGAAGAAGTTCTTCGTCACCACAAAGAGCGAAGAAGAGCTCCTCCGCGACGCCGCCTCCAGCCAGAAGATGTTCCTCATCGCCGCCATCGTCTGCGCCCTCCTCACCCTCCTCTCCCTCGCCGGGCAGGTCGTCGTCTCCTTCTCCTCCTTCTTCCAGCGCTGACCCCCCCGGCGCCGTAACCTCCTGCTCGCTGCGCTCTCAGGAGGAACGGCCCCGGCCCCCCCCGTGACGGGGGGGCACCGACCTCCCTCGCTGCGCTCGCTCGCCACCGCCAGCACGTCGCTGACGCTCCCTGCGGTCGCCCGCAGCCGCCCACCCGCCCACCCGTCTCCCCTACGCCCCCAGCGACCCGTCGGTGTCCCCCCGTCACGGGGGGGACCGGCTGCGTTGCTCCAGGCTTTGCCTGGAGCTTACGCAGCCGGGGGGGTTGCGTCACTTCAGGAGGGCGCGGAGCTGGTCGAGGCGTCGCGTGCGGGTGTTCTGGGTCTCTTCGGGGGGGGCGGCGCCGTGTGCGCGGAGGTATTCGGGGGGGATCTCCTGGAGGTAGCGCGAGGGGATGCGCTCTTTGCGGGCGGTGCCGCGTCCCCGGTAGCGGGCGGAGGTGAGGACGAGGCGCTGCTGGGCGCGGGTGATGCCGACGTAGAGGAGGCGCCGCTCCTCTTCGACGTCGCCGTCGCCGCCGACCTCCAGGCTGCGCGCGTGGGGGAGGATGCCGTCTTCGAAGCCGACGAGGAAGACCTGGGGGAACTCGAGGCCCTTGGAGGCGTGGAGGGTCATGAGGGTGACGGCGTCGGCGGCCTCTTCGTCGTCGCTGTCGGAGGAGGGGCCTTCGGCCAGGGTGCAGCGGGCGACGAAGGCTTCGAGGTCGCCGCCGCGCTCGGCGGTGGCGCGGAGGGAGGAGACGAGCCAGGTGAGGTTGTCGAGGCGGATCTTGCCGATCTTCTCGGACTTGTCGAGGCTGAGGGCGAACTCTTTGAAGCGCAGCTCGTCGATGAGGCGCTCGAAGACGTCGCCCAGCTCGGGGGGCTGGGCGGCCTTGAAGGCGCGTCGGTAGCGCTGGAGGAGGCCGTGGAGGTCGCGGAGGGTTTCTTGCTGGGGTCGGGTGAGGCCCTCGACCTGCTCGGGGTGTTCGAGGGTGGAGAAGAGGGTGCGCTTGCGGGCGATGGCGAAGTCCCCGATCCTGGCGAGGGCGGTGTGTCCGATGCCGCGGGCGGGGGTGTTGATGATGCGGCGGAGGGCGACCTCGTTGGTGGGGTTGAGGAGGACCTGGAGGTAGGAGACGAGGTCTTTGACCTCGCGGCGGTCGAAGAAGCGCGTGCCGCCGATGAGTCGGTAGGGGATCTCGGCGGCTTGAAGCTCCTCTTCGAAGGCCTGGCTGAGGCGCGAGGTGCGCATGAGGACGGCGAACTCGCTCCAGGGGAGGCCGCCCTGGCGTCCGGCGCGGTCGATGGCGGAGACGACGAAGCTGGCCTCTTCGTGCTCGTCGCTGAGGGCGTAGTACTCCAGGGGGTGTCCTTCTCCGAGGGCGCTCCAGAGGACCTTCTCGCGTCGGGCCTTGTTCTTGTGGACGACGGCGTTGGCGGCCTGGAGGATGATGCTGGTGGAGCGGTAGTTCTGCTCGAGCTTGATGACGCGGGCGCCGGGGAAGTGCTGCTCGAAGTTGAGGATGTTGCGGGTGACGGCGCCTCGGAAGGCGTAGATGGCCTGGTCGTCGTCTCCGACGACGCAGAGGTTGTTCTTGGGGGCGCAGAGGAGGCGGAGCATGAGGAGCTGGGTGTCATTGGTGTCTTGATACTCATCCACCATGACATATTGATAGAGGTCGCGGCAGCTCTGGAGGACGTCGGGGTGCTCTTTGAAGAGCTTGATGGGGAGGGTCTGGAGGTCGTCGAAGTCCACGGAGTTGAGGGCGCGGCAGGCCTCCATGTAGGGCATGAAGACGCGCTGGGCGTAGGTGACCATGGGGTTGAAGCGCATGGCGCCCTGGAGGCCCTTGGGCTGGCAGAAGGCGTTCTTGGCGCGGCTGATGACGGCGAGGACGTCCTTGGGGGGTACTTCGTCGCGGTCGAAGCCCTCGTGTTCGAGGACGTCGCGGATGACCTTGAGCTGGTCGCCGGTGTCGAGGATGGTGAAGGGCTTTCGGAAGCCGATGCGGTCGATGTAGGTGCGGAGCAGCTCGGCGCCGAAGGCGTGGAAGGTGGAGAGGTGGACGCGCTGGGCGAGGCGCGGTCCGGTGATGTGTGCGACGCGCTCGCGCATCTCGCCGGCGGCTTTGTTGGTGAAGGACATGGCGAGGATGTGCTCGGGCTCGACGCCCGACTTGATGAGGTGCGCGACGCGGTGGGTGATGACGCGGGTCTTGCCGCTGCCCGCGCCCGCGAGGATGAGGAGGGGGCCGTGGATGTGCTCCACGGCGGCGCGCTGTTCTGGGTTGAGGCTCATGCGTGCTTGGGGCAGTGCGCGCGCGGACGGCGCGCGCGCGCGTTATTTCATGTATATTTATATCAAATTAAATTTAAATAAAGATTAATTTCTGCATACGCCGAAGCCCGACGCGGGGTCGAAGGCGTCGCTCTGGCGGCAGCGGGTGCCGCCCGCGCAGTCGGCGTTGCCCTGATCGAGCCGGCAGAGGTCAGCGCAGCCGAAGCGTCCCTGCCCGAGCCGCGTGCAGAGGCTCTCGCCGCGGCAGAGGCCGAGGGCGGAGTCGGCCTGGAAGCGGGAGCAGGTGTCTCCGGGGTTGAGGTCGAGGCGCGGGACACAGATGCCGGTGTCCTGGGAGAAGGGGAAGCAGCCCTGGTCGTCGTCGCAGCCGGAGGGTCGCCCGTTGAAGGCGGCGCTGGGGTTGCAGAGGCGCTCGCAGGTGCTCTGGTTGCCGTCGAGGTCGATGCAGGCGGCGCCGGGGGTGCACTGGTTGAAGGGGCCCTGGTTGGTGTCGCAGAGGCCGCCCTCGGGGATGGGGCCGGCGGGGACGCAGGCGCCGGCGCCGACGGCGAGGCAGCCCTGACCCTCGAAGCAGCCGGTCTGGGTGGCGGCGTCGCAGCGGTCGAGGCAGATGCCCTGGACGTCGTCTCCGAAGACGCAGGTGGAGCTGGGGGCGGGGCAGGTGGCCTCGGGGTCGGGTGCGGAGGTGTCGCAGAGGCCGACGCAGATGCCCTGGTCTCCGAACTCGGAGAAGGAGAGGCAGAAGAAGGTGCCGTCGCCGCCTGCGATGTTGGGATCGCAGGGCTGGTTCTGGAAGCGGCAGAAGTCCCGGGGTGCCTCCTGGCAGGCGCAGTCCACGCAGAGGGCGCCGACGCCGCAGGAGCCCGGGGTGCAGCACATGCCGCAGCCGTCGTCGATCTGTCCGTCGCAGTCGTCGTCGAGGCCGTTGTTGCAGATCTCGGGCTGAGGCTGGGGGGCGTCGCAGGGGCCGAAGAGGCCGTCGCGGCAGGTCTGGGCGCCCTGGCCGCACCCGAAGGAGCAGGCGAGGGTGAGGGCCTCGTCGGTGGCGCCGTCGCAGTCGTTGTCGAGGGCGTCGCAGGCCTCGGGTGCGCCGGGGTAGACCTCGGGGTTGGAGTCGTTGCAGTCCTGGGTGCCGACGCAGAGGCTCCCGGCGGCGAAGCCGTCGCCGTCGCGGTCGAAGCACCCGCTGGAGGCGATGCAGCGCCCTTCGACGCAGACGGTGCCCTGGGCGCAGGTCTGGCGCTCGAAGGAGGCGCCGTCGTCGCGGCAGACGCGGAAGACGGTGTTGCTCTCGCAGCTCAGCTCGCCGGGGGTGCAGAGGGGGCCGGTGTCGGGGAGGTCGGCGTCGGCGGTGATGTCGGCGTCGTCGTCGGGGCCGACGTCCGCTGGTGGCGGCCCGCCGGTGTCCTCCGCGCCGGGGATGCCGGGGAAGGGGGGGCGCTCCTCGGGGGTGGTGATGGGGTCGGCCTGGCCGGGGGGCTGGGGGGTGGGTGAGGTGAGGGTCTCGGGGGGGACGCAGCGCTGATCCAGGCAGATCAGGCCAGCGGCGCACTCGACCGACGCGCGGCAGTCCTCGCCGCGCGCCTGCCCCTGGCCGTACTCTGCGACGCACGCCGCCAGCCCCAGCGCCGCCAGGACGATCCCCCACACCACCACCACGCGCTTCTGCATATCCTACCTCGCTCGTGCCACGCCGGAAGCCGCCCGCCTCCCAGCGGCGGAGTCTAGCGCACGGCAGGAGGAGGGTCCAGCCCCCCTCGCCGGGTCCTACTTCTTCCCGAAGAACACGCCGCCGAGCAGGCCGCCGATGGCGCCGATGGCGGCGCCGCCGAAGAGCCAGAGGCAGGTGCTGGTGAAGATGCCGATGATCCCGCCCGCGACCATGGCGCCGGACTCTGCGAAGTCGGCGCCGTAGATGAGCGGGGTGATGAGGATGCCGACGACGCCGTTGATGGGGCTGGAGATGAGGCGGGAGACAGCGCCCGAGATGGCGCCGCCTGCGGCGCCGCGGGCCAGGTCCACCGGCTGGCTGCGCTTGTAGAGGAAGGCGTAGGTGAGGCCGGTGAGGAGGTCGAGGAGCATGGCGCAGCCGCACCACACCGAGCCGACCGCGGCCAGCGAGAGGGCCATATCGGGGTTCTCGCGGATCACGAGGCCGATGCCGACGGTCTGCGTGGCAGCGCCGATGATGTTGATCAGGGCGAAGACGATGGCGGCGATGGCGAGCGGGCCGATGGCGATGAAGCTGCCCGGGGCGGGGGGGGGGCCTGCGTTGAAGGGCGGGGGTTGGGGGGCGTTGCCCCAGGCTTCTCCGGTGCTCATGGGAAGGTCTCCGCGCGTGGTGGGTTATGGTGCGGCGACGCGATGTCAAGCCGTGGCGGCCACCTTGCCACCGCAGCGGCTTCCTGGCAAGTGTTCAGCCTGGTTGTTCAGCGGGTCGGGTCAGCGTGCGGGGCAGGATGTTGACTGCGCCGCCGAGTTCGTCATGCTGATCAGACACGTCGGCTGGTGTGTCGGCGCGTGGTGCAGGCGGCGGCGGATGGTGGAGCGAGGCTCAAGCGCCTACAGGGAGCAGGCGCGACGTCTGGGGTTGGGCGTCGTCGGGGCGCTGCTCTGCGCGCTGGGCTGCGTGGCGTCTCCTGCGGACACGACGGGGGTGCGGTGGGCGCCCCCGGCGCGGACGTCGCCGTCGCCGCTGGTGCCGCCGCTGCCGCCCCGCGAGGCGCCGCCGCAGGTGCCGGGGCGGGTCTCGACGGCCCCGGAGGGGCTGCGCTTTGTAGGGCGCGAGGCGGCGGCGGCGTGGCCGGAGGACGGCCGGGAGACGCTGCTGACCTTCGTGCAGCTCTCGGACACCCATGTCGGGCGCGGTCGGGATCTGCGGGCGTTTGAGGAGTCGGTGGCGGCGATCAACCGGCTGGAGCCCCAGCCCGCCTTTGTGATCATCACCGGGGATCTGACCGACACCTTCTCGCCGCGGGAGGTGCTGGCCTTCAAGGGCGCGCTGGCCGCGCTGCAGGCGCCGGTGTGGGTGGTGCCGGGGAACCACGACGAGGGCTTCGACCCGAGCGATCGATCTATACGTTTTTTCAATAAACATTTCCCTGAATATGTGACGCCTTATGCGTTTGACGCGGGGCCGCTGACGCTGGTGGGGGTGGACTCGCAGCTCTTCAACGCGCGGCGTCGCTCGCCGGTGTCGTCGGCCTTTGCGGACGCGCAGTGGTCGAAGCTGGAGGAGGTGCTGGCGTCGGCGCAGCAGCGAGGGCGTCGGATCGTGCTCTTCCACCACATCCCCTTCTACCCCTCCTGGGAGCCCCACAAGGGGGTGCGGCGGATGTGGGACGACGCGCGGCGTGAGGCGTGGCGCGGGCTCCTGGCGCGCTACGGGGTGGAGGCGGAGCTGACGGGGCACTTCCACCGGGACGAGCTCTACGCGGAGGGGCAGACGCTCCTGCTGAACGCGCCGCCGATCTCGGAGAAGTTCGGGCGGCGCCCCTCGCTGCGGCTCTTCCGGGTGACGGCGGAGGGGCTGACGCTGCGCCAGGTCTACTTCCGCCCCGAGGACGCGGGGTGGAGCTACGAGGTGGACCTGCACCGGGTGGATGAGGGTCGGCTGGACGCGTGGACGCTGGGCCTGGACACGACGGCGCTGCGGGAGCACTGGATGCGCCGTCAGACGGGCTCGGCGGGCGCGGCGGCGTGGTTCGAGCGGATGGATCGGGAGCGGTGGCGTCGGCACCTGGTCGAGCCGCTGGAGGAGGCGGACGCGAAGAAGGGGTTGGCGCAGCGGCGACGGATTCGTTAGGATGTGGGCGTCTTGTGACGTGGGCGGCCTGGACCGGACATCCTGATGATGAGCGACCTGATGAGACGACACCTTTTCTGGACCTCGCTCTGCGCCCTCGGCGCGGCGCTCTTCGTGTTGTCAGGCTGCGATGAGCCGGTGGTCCCGGAGGTGGAGATCCCCGTCTCGCCCGAGCCTGACGCGATCCCGGAGGACGTGACGGCGATCGAGGGGACGGCGCTGGACGCGGCGACCGGCGCGCCGCTGCGCGGGGTGCGGATCACCACGGAGCCCGCCACCGAGGAGGTCCGCACCAACGCAGCGGGCCGCTTCATCTTGACGGAGGGGGTGCGCGGCGAGCGGCTCTACCGGGTGCGCGGCGCGCTGCCGGGCTTTGAGGGCGGCGAGGCGACGGTGCTGACGCGGCCCCGGGAGCACATCCAGGCGGATCTGCTGCTCTTGGAGGAGGCGTCCTCGCCGGGCCTCGCGCTGGAGCCTGCGGGGGCGAGCTTCCCGGTCTGGCGGCACACGAGCAACCACCTCGTGCGCAACCTGCGGGGCGACGCGGTGACCTGGCAGGTGGACGCGGGCTCGATCCCGCCGTGGCTGGAGGTGACGCCTGCGGGGGGGGCGCTGGTCGGCGCGGGGAGCGCGGCGCTCCAGGGGCGCATCCTGGGCGGCCCCTTCGCGGAGGCGGCGGCTGCGGCGCCGACGAACCGGCTGGAGGCGTCGCTGCGCCTGCGCAACGCGGCGAGCGGGCTGGAGCGCCGGGTGCCGGTGGTGGCCTTCATCGCAGACGACGCGCCGGACCTGACGTGGGACGAGCCCGGCGAGGTGCGCGTGCCGCTTGGGGCGTCCGCCGAGGTGGCGCTTGGGCTGAGCGCGCGGGCGGGTGGGCGGCCGCTGACGGGGGCGGAGGTCCAGGTGCGGCTCGCGGGGGAGGAGGGGGCGGCGCCGCTGACGCTGACGACCCCCGGTCGGCTGCGGACGGACGGCGACGGGGCGGGGCGCGTCGTGCTCCGCCCCGAGCGCGCCGGGCGCGTCGAGGTGAAGGTGCAGGTGCTGGCCTATCCCGCGCTGGAGATCTCTAAATTTGTATATATTGTTGATGAAAATATAGACAATTGTGAAGAGTTGGGCGGAGACGCGGACGCGGACGGGGTGTGCGAAGGCGTGGACAACTGCCCGGGCGTGCCCAACACCGATCAGGCCAACGCCGACGGGGACGGCTTCGGAGACGCGTGCGACAGCTGCGCGCTGGCGGCGAGCGCCGATCAGGCCAACAGCGACGGCGACCCGGTGGGCGACGCGTGTGACGTGTGCCCGCAGGTGGACGACCTGGATCAAGCCGACAGCGACGGAGACGGGATCGGGGACGCCTGCGACGTCTGCCCCGACGCCGCCGACTCCGGCCAGGAGGACGGAGACGGGGACGGCTTCGGGGACGTCTGCGACGTGTGCCCGGAGGTGTCCGACCCGGCGCAGCTCGACAGCGACAACGACGGCGTGGGGGATCTCTGCACCCCTGTGATCACCCCGCCGTGTCAGGTCTTCGCGGACGTGGAGGCCCTCCAGACGACGATCTATCTGGACACCAGCGACGGCTTCCTCGTCTCGGAGATCAACTCGTGCGGGGGCGGCCGCGACGGGGCCGACGTGACCTTCGCGGTGCCCCTGCCGCACCCGATCTCCGCGCTGACGGCGGAGGTGGTGGACGTCTCGCCGGCGTCGGACGTGGCGTTGATGCTCTTTGTGCAGGAGTGCGCCAACGGCGACACGGATCAAGGCCTGCCCTTCGGGCGGGCCTGCCGCGCCGCGTCGGACGGCGGGGCTGCGGTGAGCTTCAACGTGATCCCGCCGAGCGCCGCGCCGCTCTTCCTCCGGGTGGAGAGCCCGCGGGTCAGCGACGTGACCGGGACGCTCCAGGTCACCGGAGAGTGGGCGCTGGACGGCGGCTGCCAGGAGGACCACCCCTTCATCACCTGCCCCGGCGGCCAGGTGTGCGACCAGGGGACCTGCCGCTTTCAGGATGCCGAGGAGCGGATCTGCGGCGACCTGCTGGTGGACAGCGCCTTCCCCTCGGGCTTCGACCCCGTCATGGGCTTCTACGCGGGGAGCACCTCGCCGGACAACGGCCTGGCGAGCACCCGCTGTGACGGTACGGTCACGCTTGCGTCGGGGCAGGACGTGGCGCTGCGGCTGCCGCCGATCACAGCGCCGCTCTCGCGCCTGGAGCTGGGCGCCAGCAGCTTGACGTTTCAGCCCCTCTTGACGCTCCTGGGGGGGCTGACGGGCTGTGAGCTTCAGGAGAGCTGCGCCGAGCAGCCCGAAGGCGAGGCGGTGCTGGCGCTGGATCCTGGCACCCTGGGGGGGTTGGAGCAGGAGCTGGCGCAGGGGTTGGTGGTGGTGGTGGACGCGCTCTCGGCTTCTGGCGGCGGCGGCTACACCTTCACCGCGTCCGGTGAGTGGGAGGAGGGCGGGGCGTGCGAGCCGGCGCTGGGCTTCATCCGCTGCCCGGGGGAGGCGTCGTGTGAGCCCGCCGCGGCGGGCGGGTTCGCGTGCGCGACGCCTGCGCCGTCGTGCCTGGACGACGCGGCGCCGTTCGATCTGGCGCCGCTCGTGATCAGCCGCCTGGACGAGCCGCAGCACCTGCTGAGCTGCGCAGGGAACACGGCGCAGGGGGGCATGAGCGGCCCGGATCGCCTCTTCGCGTTCTCCTTCCCGGCGCCGATCCAGCAGCTTCAATTCGTCGTGGACTCGGCGCTCTTCACGCCCTACCTGCACGTCTTCCGTGACGCTGCAGGGTGTGGCGGGGGCTCGTGCATGCCGGCGGGCGTCGGGAGCCCGCGGGCCGCGGGGAGCTACACGGGCGGCGATGTGGTCTATGTGGCTTTGGAATCTGAGCTTTCCACCCCGACGACAACCTCGGCGCAGCTGTCGGTGCTGGGTCAGCTCTCGAACGGCTCGGTGTGCGACCCGGGCTTCCCCGGGCTGATCTGCCCGCAGGGGGAGTCTTGCCAGGAGCTGGCTGGGGTCTTCCGGTGCGCGCCGGACGAAGTAGCGCCCTGCCCCGAGGCGCTGCCCATCCCGGGGGGGAGCTTCGCGATGACCGGTGTTTACAGCGGGGTGACGGAGACCTTTGATGGCGTGATGACGATGTGCAACTACGAAGAGACGCCAGGCTACGATGCCGTGCTGCGGCTCCCGGCGCTCCAGGGGGATGTGGAGTCTGTGCGGATCGTGGCGACTTCCAACGCGTTTCAGCCGCTCTTGACGGTGGTTCCGTTCGGGCAGGATCTCTGTGCGGGTGATGGTCAGTGCCAGGACGCGACCTGGCTTGGGTCGTCCTGGGCGGCGGTCTACCTCTCGGAGAGTCAACCGCTCTTCTTCGGAAGCGGAGCTTTGATCGGCGTAGACTCCCGGACAGCTGCAGCGGGGGGCGCGTTTGAGCTGGAGGTGAGCGGCGAGTGGGTCACACGAGGCGCTTGTGATCCGGGGCTGGGCTTCATGCGGTGCCCGGCTGGAGAGACGTGCCAGGATGTGGGTGTCGGCTTTGTGTGTACGGTGGATGCGCCGGCGCCGTGCGCGTCACCACACTATGAGCTGCCCGCTTCGGGTTTCGTGCGCGTCGAGCTGGATCGTCTGCCTGCGGGTGAGGACACGTTCGATGTGCCGTGCGGCGGCTCGCCGGCTTCGGGGGGGCCGGAGCTTCGCTTTGAGCTGGATCTCCCTGCGGACATGGAGGTGGTCTACGCGACGGTGGAGGGTTCGACGGTGGAGGCGTCGCTCTACCTGCTGGCGGGAGGCTGCGAGGAGGATGACAGCTCGGTGCTGGCGTGCGGGCCTGGGCTGCCGACGGCGAGCGCGGTGGTGCGGCTGGAGGATGTGCAGGAGGGGCGCTACTACCTGGTGGTGGATCTCCCGCCGGGCTCGCTCCAGGGCGAGGTGCTGGAGCTTCGGGTGGAGGCGCGCCCGGTGGGCGGGGATTGCTCATTTCTCGTCTTTACGGCGCCTCCGGGCTATCTGAGCTGTGACGGCGAGGGGATGGGCACCTGCGATGATCTCTTCTTGATGGACACGTCGCTGGGCGCGAGCGCGACGGCGACCAACGGGCTCCACCTGAGCGAGGGTCACGGGGTCGAGGAGCGCGTGAGCTACTGCAGCACGGTGCCTGGCGTGACGGACGAGGTGATCTACCGGAAGCTCTTCAGCGGCTCGTTCGCCGGGCCGCCGCCGGAGGTGCAGGTGACGGCGCAGGGGTTGGACTTCAACCCGACGCTGGTCGCGCACGCGGATCCTGGCGATACGGGTTGCTTGTGGCAGGGTGAGACGTGCGTCGGGGGGAACGTCGGGACGGTCCAGACGACCTACACGCTGCCTGCTGGCGCGATGGGGCTGGGCGTGTCGGTGGGTCGTGTGGGCGGCGAGGTGATGGGGCACCTGGTGCGGCTGGACGCGGCGCTGGGGTGGGGGCAGGGGTGCATCGTCTCGCAGCCCTGGGCGGCGTGCCCTGCGGGGCTGGAGTGCGTGCCGATGCCTGGAGGGGCGCGGTGCGTGGACCCGACGCCGCTGCCTCCGGATGCTTTCTTGATCCCGGGCGCGGTGAGCTCGGCGGGCTTTGAGGGGGTGGTGACGGTGCCGCTTGGGACGCGCGGGGATCGCTTCCTGGGGAGCTGCGGCGGCGCGGACTCCTCAGGCCGTGACGCGCTCTTCGTGCTGGAGGTCAGCGAGCCCATCGCGACGCTGGACCTGGCGACCAGCGGCAGCGAGCAGGACGACGGGGAGCCGCTGGACACGGTCCTCTTTGTGCTGCGGGAGGAGGAGGCGACCTTCACGGGGACGCCTATGATGTGCGACGACGACGCCGATCCGCAGGGGCCGAGCCACCTCCGGCTGACGAACCTCCAGCCGGGGCGTTATTATATTGTTGTAGATACGCGGGGTTCGGTGGGTCTTGACGACACGGTGCGGCTGGCGGTGAGCGGGACGTGGCCGAGCGGGGGGGCGTGTCAGGCCAGCGGCCCGCGCTGGCTGCGCTGCCCGACGGGGCAGGTGTGCGACGCCGGGATGTGCGTCGCAGGCGGTGTGAGCGGCGCGTGCAACCAGCCCATCGGCGCCGCGCAGGGCTTCGATCTGAGCTCGCCCTATACGGGGCAGATCGGGGGCAGCTCGCTCTTCTTTACGCTGAGCGGCCTGCCGACGAGCGGCTCGCTGCGGGTGTCCACGGCGGGCTCCGGGGCGATGACGACGGTGACCGTCCACGACCCGGGGAGTCCGTGCGGCCCCTTCACGTCGCCCTTGCCGGACAGCGGGCCGCGGATGGTCGCGGGCGGTCAGGAGGTGCGCTTCGACACGCTGCCGGGGATGTCGATGATCCTGGAGGTGAGCAACCCCAGCGCGCAGCCCGGTTTGATGCGGCTGGAGGCGGACGTGGTGGTGCCCAACGGGGCGATGATCGACGGCGTGGGGGCGCGCTGCGCGCCCGGTGCGCTCCCGGGGAGCGCGATCAACGCGGGCTTCTGCGTGAGCGCCGACAGCCCCCGGCTGGCGTGTCAAGGCGCGCCTGCGGCGGCGCCCGCCAGCATCCACACCACGAACGGGGAGCAGGTGGAGCTTGGCGAGGTCTGCCCGGACACAGCGCAGGGGGGGCCGGACGTGGTGCTCTCGCTGACGCCCGATCCTGGCTACCCGCTGGCGCGGCTGACGGCGGAGGCGCTGGCGCCTGGCGAAGACGGCCTCCCCTTCAGCGTGGCGCTCTTCGCAGGTCCGGCGTGCGATCGGAGCGCTTCATGTGGGACGAGCGCGTTCTATAACGGGCGTGGGAGCGGCTTTGAGGATGACGTCTACCATGCGCGCGCGGCGCTGCCCTCGGGGGAGCGCCCGGCGGCGCTTGACGATCCGACGTGGCGGATCGTGGCGGAGGGCGCCGGGGCGGGCGATGTGAACATGCAGGTGCGGGGCCTCCTGGCGCCGGGTGGCGCGTGCGATCCTGCGCTGCACGACAACGCGTCGTCGGTGCGTTGCCCGGGGCTGAACGCTGATTGTGTGGACTTCGGCGGGGTGGGCGGCTGCTACGCCGACGCCGACGACACGTGCCAGAGCGCGCTCCAGTGGCAGATGGGGCCGTCGGGGCTCTGGTCGAGCGTGGTGCGGACGCTGCCGGACGGGATACGCCAGGGGACCTGGCTGACGCTGAGCGGGAGCACGCGCTACAACACCGACGCCTACGCCGCTGCGTGCGGTGGGCGCTTCGGCGCCGACGCCTTCCGGTTGCTCTATGTGCCGCGGCGGGTGGATGAGCTTCGCATTGATCTTGTGCAGGATTTGACTGATTTTGATGCGGTTTTAAGCTTCTCTCGCGTGGATATGCAGACAGGGCAGTGCGGCAAGGCGGAGGGGCTGCTGGAGCCGTGGTGCAAGGCGATCGGTCGTGAGGCCTTTGGGTCGGATCGCTCGCTGGTGGTGCGCGACGTGGAGCCGGGGGTGTACGCGGTGGTGGTGGACGGGGCGCGGGCGGAGGAGTTCGGGGAGTTCCGGCTGGATGTGGTGGGTCAGCTGGGCTATGGGGACTCGTGCTATCCGGACTTCATGGGGGGTGATTGGGCGCTCAACTGCGGTCAGGGGCTGGTGTGCCGGTCGTTGAGCGGGAATGGGTCGGACGTCTACTGTCTGTCGCCGTGATCCTCGGCGTGGAGGTGGAGGCGGACGAGGGTGGCGTAGAGGCCGCCCGCTTTGAGGAGGGAGTCGTGGGTGCCGACCTCCGCCACCTGGCCGTGGTGGAGGACGACGATGTGGTCGGCGCGCTGGATGGTGGAGAGTCGGTGGGCGATGACGACGGAGGTCTGCTGGGCGAGCATGGCCTCGGTGGCGTGCTGGATGACGGCCTCGGTCTCGGTGTCGACGTTGGCGGTGGCCTCGTCGAGGATGAGGACCTGGGGTCGTGTGGCGAGGGCGCGTGCGAAGGAGACGAGCTGCCGCTCTCCGACGGAGAGGTTGGCGCCGCGCTCGCGGATGGGGTGCTCCAGGCCGTCGGGGTAGCGGTCGAGGATGCGCTGGAGGCCGACGAGCTGGCTGCCCCAGGCGACGTCCTCGGGCTGGACGCGGGGTGAGCGGAGGGTGAGGTTCTCGCGGAGGGTGCCGCTGAAGAGGAAGGCGTCCTGGAGGACGACGGCGAAGAGGCGTCGGAGGTCCTCGACGCGGTAGCGGCGGATGTCGTGGCCGTCGATGAGGATCTGTCCGCGCTGGACGTCGTGGAGGCGTGTGAGGAGGCCGATGAGGGTGCTCTTGCCTGCGCCGGTGTGTCCGACGAGGGCGACTTTTTCGCCGCGCTTGATGTGGAGGGAGACGTCTTTGAGGATCCATTGCTCGCCTTTGTAGGCGAACCAGACGTTGCGCAGCTCGATGCCGTGGCGCAGCTCGGTGAGGGGGAGGGGCTGGGGGTCTTCGGGGAGGGTCTCGTCGCTGTCGAGGATCTCGAAGAGGCGCTCGGCGGAGGCGAAGGCGGACTGGATGACGGCGTACTTCTGGGCGAGGTCGCGGATGGGGGTGAAGAAGCGCCCGACGTACTCGATGAAGGCGACGAGGACGCCGAGGGTGACGACGTCTTCGAGGGCCTGTCCGGCGCCGTACCAGATGATGCCAGCGACGGCGATGGAGGAGATCATCTCGACGAGGGCGTAGAGGGAGGCGTCCCAGCGGATGACGGCGTAGGCGGAGCGCCGGTAGCTGTCGTTGATGTCGGTGTAGGCCTGTCGGGAGCGCCGCTCGTGGGCGAAGAGCTGGATGATGCTCATGCCGGTGACGGACTCCTGGAGGGAGGTGTTGAGGCGTGCGGTCTCGGCGCGGAGGGCGCGGTAGGCCTCGCGGAGGAGGCGTCGGAAGAGGACGGAGAGGGCGAGGAGGAGGGGTACGGCGAGGAAGGTGACGAGGGCGAGCTGCCAGCTCTTGACGAGGAGGATGACGGTGATGGCGGCGAGGGTGACGATGTCCCCGATGATGGTGACGACGCCGCTGGAGAGGGCCTCCTGGAGTGCGTCCACGTCGTTGGTGAGGCGGGTCATGATGCGCCCGACGGGGTTGCGGTGGAAGTAGCCGATCTGGAGTCGCTGGAGCTTATCGAAGACGGCGCAGCGCAGCTCGCGGAGGACGCGCTGTCCGGCGAGGTCCATGAGGTAGAGCTGGAGGAAGGAGAGGGCGAAGTTGAGGGCGGTGACGCCAGCGAAGGCGGCGATGAGGAGGGGGAGGCCGTCCCAGCGCCTGGGGACGAGGTGGTCGTCGATGGCGAGCTGGAGGAGCTGGGGTTGGATTAGCGCGACGAGTGAGGCGAGGGGGAGGAGGAGGAGGCAGGTGAAGAAGAGGGCGCGCCAGGGCCTGGCAAAGGCGAGGAGGCGTGCGTAGAGGCGGGAGTCGCGGGTCTCGAGGGGGGCTGCGGTGGTGCTGTCGTTGGCGGGTTGTGCGGCGGCGCTCATGCGTCCTCCAGCTCGGCTTCGATGCGTTGGCGCTCGACCATGCGGGCGTAGTGTCCGCCGAGGGCGAGGAGTTCGGCGTGGGTGCCGACCTCCAGGAGGTGTCCCTGGTCCATGACGACGATGCGGTCCACCAGCTCCAGGGCGTTGAAGCGGTGGGTGACGAGGATGCAGGTGCGCCCCTGCATGAGGGTCTTGAGCTCTTCGAGGATGTGCCGCTCGGTGCGTGTGTCCACGCTGGAGAGGGCGTCGTCGAGGAGGAGGATGTCGGGGTCGAGGAGGACAGCGCGGGCGATGGTGACGCGCTGCTTCTGGCCTCCGGAGAGGGTGACGCCGCGCTCTCCGACGAGGGTCTGGAGTCCCTCGGGGAGGGCGGTGAGGTCATCCTGGAGGTGGGCGATCCGGACGGCGTCGTCGAGGGAGAGGCGCGAGGGGGGTGCGTCGCCGGGCTCGGCGTCTCGGGCGAGGAGGCCGAGGCGGATGTTCTCCTCGACGGTGGTGGAGAAGAGGAAGGGGTCCTGGGGTGTGGTGGCGACGCGTCGTCGCAGCGAGGCGAGGGAGATGCGCTGGAGGGGGACGCCGTCGAGGAGGAGCTGTCCCTGGGAGGGGTCGCGGAGGCGTGGGATGAGCTGGAGGAGGGTGGTCTTGCCTGCGCCGGTGCGTCCGACGATGGCGACGCGCTCGCCGGGGCGGATGGTGAGGTGGACGTCGCGGAGGGCGACGGTGCCGTCGTCGTAGGTGAGGGAGACGTGATCGAAGGTGATCTCGCCGCGTGCGCGCCCGTCGGGGCCGAGGGGGAGGGGCTGCGCGTCGGGGGCGTCGTGGATGCGCGGCCTGGCGTCGAGGATCTGGAAGACGCGGTCGAAGGCGGCGGTGCCGCGGTACCAGGACATGAGGGCCCAGCCGATGCCGGCGGTGGGCCAGGCGAGGGCGACGAGGTAGCCGGAGAAGGTGACGAAGGCGCCGAGGTCGAGGTGTCCTTCGACGACGCGCTGCCCGCCGAGGGCGAGCATGAGGAGGGTGCCCATGGCGGGGATGAGGCCCATGTAGGGGAAGAGTGCGCCGCGGACGCGTGCGAGGGCGAGGTTGGCGTGGACGTAGCGTTCGCTGAGGTCGCGGAAGGCCTCGGACTCCTGGCGTTGGATGCCGAAGGCTTTGACGACGGCGGCGCCGGCGATGTTCTCCTGGGCGCGGGCGCTGAGGTCCGCGAGGGTGGCCTGGGCGTCCTGGGTGCGCTGGTAGAGGGCGCGGGTGAAGAGGCCCATGGTGAGGAAGAAGACGGGGTAGGGGAGGAGGCAGGCGAGGGTGAGCTGGGGATCGACCTGGACCATCTGGGTGAGGACGATGGAGAAGGCGACGAGGGTGTTGACGATGTTGAGGAGGCTGAAGCCGTAGAAGGCCCTTATAAACAGGATATCATTGCCGAGCCTGCTGACGAGATCTCCCGTTGACGTCTGCTGAAAGTAGGAGACGTCGAGGGTGGTGAGGTGAGCGAAGAGCTCTTCGCGCAGCTCGAACTCGATGAGCCGCCCGCCGTTGAAGACGAAGATGCGGCTGAGGATGCGGACGACGGCGGCGGCGACGGCGCAGCCTGTGATGGTCAAGGCGAGGGTCTGGATGGCGTCCAGATCGAAGGCGCTGCCCAGGGTCTCGGCATCGCGGAGGAGCTGGACGGCGTCCCCGAGGAGGCGTGGGATCTGGAGGGCGAGGAGGTTGGTGAGGATGAGGAAGAGGGCGCCGAGGGAGAAGGTGCCGGCGTGGCGGGTGAGGGTCGCGAGGATGCGTCGTGCCCGGGAGGGAGGGCTTGGGGTCATGCAGCGTCTGGGTTGTGGGTGGGTTGGGGGTCAGCGGAGCTGGAGGCCGATGCGCTCCCAGCGGACCCGGGGGGCTGCGCTGCTCGCTCCGCCGTCGTCCGAAGGGGTGGTGGAGGTGGACCAGAGGACATAGCGGGGCTGGCCGAGGAGGCGGTCCTGGGCGATGGCGCCGAGGCGCCGGAGGGGGGCGTCGGCGTTGGCGCGGTTGTCTCCCAGGACGAGCAGATGTTGGGGGGTCACGGTGAGGGTGGCGCCCTCGCCGGGGTAGGGCGGGGGGGTGGCGTTGCCTGCGATGAGGTAGCGGCTGCCGTCGTTGACCTCGATGTAGCGTGGGGCGGTGGTGGGTCGCGGGGTGTCGGCGTCGCCTTCGAAGATCTGCCAGGGGAGGGGCTCCTGGTTGACGCGGAGCTGGGGGCCGGAGGTGGCGACGACGTCGCCGCCGCGGGCGATGACGCGCCCGACGAGGGCCGGGCCGGGGTGTCCGCGCCGGTCGGCGGTCTGGACGGCGACGAGGGCGCCGCGCGGGGGTTCGTCGCGCCGCCAGGCGCGGCGGTCGATCAGGAGGGTGTCGCCCTGGAGGGCGGTGGGGTACATGGCGTCGTCGTCGAGGGTGACGACGTCGTAGAGGACCTCGGTGAGGAGGTAGGAGGTGGTGAGGGCGGGGAGGAGGGTGAGGGCGACGCCGAGGAGGGCATAGGCGAGGGGGTGGTTGTAGGGCTGGAGGAGGTAGTGTCGGGGTGCGCGCCGGGCGTCGGAGACGACGCCGAGGAGGCAGGCGAGGGTGAGGAGGGCGTAGCCGAGGGCGAGGGCGGCGGCGGGGAGGAGGGGGAGGAGGTCGGTGAGGGCGCAGAGGGCGAGGAGGGCGGCGGGGAGGGCGAGGAGCGTGAGGGCGGCCGCGGCGGCCTGCCGGGGCTTGCCGACGTAGAGGAAGCCGAGGGCGGGGTGCGCGAGGGTGAGGAGCGCGGCGAGGAGGGGAGAGCGGGGCGCTGTCTCGCCCTGGTAGAGCGCTGCGATCTCGTCAGGCTGGGGGCGCATGGTAGGGGCTCCTGGCCTTGGTGGGGGAGGGCGTGCGGTGCAGGCGCCGAGCTTTTATCGAGTGTAGCGGCGCGCCTCGGGTCGCGCAAGGGCCCCGGCGGGTCGTCCGGGGCGCGTCGAGAGGCCAACGGGCGCGCCAGGGGGCGCATTCCCCGCGCTGGAGCCTTGACAGGGGGCGGGGGTGTCCCCAGTGTGGAAGGTTACGGCGCGGCGCCTGCTGGCGGGAGGCGCCGCAGCAGAGCTTGAAGCATCGAGGCGATCATGACCGAGTCCGAGGCCCCTGCGCGCACATGGAGCGCTGAGAATATCCTGGTGTTGCTGCTCATGGCGGCGCTGCCTGTGACCTTTGCGAGCGGCTTCACCGCGTACGAGGTGATCAAGGAGGGCGTGCTGGTGGCGGGTGGCTCGCTGCTCCTCCTGCTGTGGACGGCGCGGGCGGTGCGCGGGCAGACGCTGCGGCTGCGGGGTGTGCTGGCGCTGCTGCCGGTGGTGGGGCTGGTGGTGCTCTCGCTGGTGAGCGCGGTGTGGGCGGTGAACCCGACCGACGCGCTGGTGGCGTCGGGGCGCTGGGTGGCGCTGCTTGGGGTGTTGCTGGCGGTGCTGGACCCGCTGGAGCGCCCGCTGCCCTTCTCCGCGCTGGCGGCGGCGGCGGCGGGCGGGCTGGGGGCGGCGAGCGCGCTGGGGATCGCGCAGGGCTTTGGCGTGGTGGTGGACCCGGCGGCGCCGACGCTGACGGCGGACGGGCTGCGCGGGGCGTTTGACAACGAGCGGCTCGCCGCGCTGACGGTGGCCGCCGGGCTGCCGCTGGCGGCGGCCGGGGCCTTCACCGGGTCGCTCCCGGCGCGGGTGATCAGCGGGCTGGGGCTGGGGCTTGGGGCGTTCTACCTGGGGATGGTCAACGTGGTGGACGCGTGGTGGGCGCTGGGGGGCGGCGTGGCGCTGGCGGCGGGGGTGATCGCGCTGGGGCACGGGGCGCGGGGGCTGCTGCCCAGCGCGGGGGCGCTGGCGGGGTTGGGCGCGGCGGGGCTGGTGGCGCTGGGCGGGGTGTGGGCGGCGCCTGCGGCGCCCACGGCGGACCCCGCGCTGCCTGCGGAGCTTCAGGGGACGGAGCTGGAGCGCGAGCGCTACGCGGCGGAGGACGTGGACTGGGATCGCCCCGAGGCGTTGAGCGGCGAGCTGCAGCGTGAGTTCGCGGTGGAGACGGGGCTGGCGGCCTTCTCCTCGGCGCCGCTGCGGGGGCTCGGGGCCGGGAGCTACGACGCCGGAGCGATGGGCTGGGCGGCGCTGGGGTCGCCCTGGTATCAGGGGACGACGCAGAGCCGCTCGACGCTGCGCTCGGCCCACAACACCTGGGTCCAGCTGGCGGCGGAGCTGGGGGTCTTCGGGGTGGGGCTGCTGGCGCTCTTCGGGCTGGTGGTCTTGAGCGTGCTGTGGCAGGCCCTCCGGCGGAGCGCCCAGGCGTCGGAGGAGGGGCAGGCGCTGCCGCTCCTGCACATCTTTGGCCTGGCGGGGGCGCTCTTCGCGATGGGGATCGGCGCCGCGCGGGAGGAGCTGCTGGGGACGGCGCCCTGGGCGGCGCTCTGGATGGTGGCCTCGGGGGCGATCGTGCGGGAGTCGACGCTCTTGATCGGGGACCGGGGGCTGGCGCGGCCGTGGGTGCTCTCGCGGGAGGTGAGCGGCGCGCAGGTGATGGAGCGCTGGACGCTGGCGGGCCTCCTGCCGCTGGCAGGGGCGGCGCTGGCGCTCTACCTGGGCGGGCTGATGGTGGTGAGCAACTACTACCAGGCCCGCGGGGACGTGTGGCTCCGCCACGGGTCGCTGGATCGGGCCGAGGAGGCCTACGACGCGGCGCTGGCGGTGCTGCCGAGCAACGACATCGCGCTCTTCCAGCGCGCGCAGGTGCTGACGGCGAAGCGCGGCGACGGCCGCGCGGAGGAGGCGCTGGTGGCGGCGCTCCAGGCGCGCCCCTTCGATCCGCGGCTCCTGGCGACGCTGGGCGGGCTCCAGGCGCGGCTGGCGATCCAGCGGGGACGCGAGCGCCTCCAGGCCTCGCGGGGGGACGTGCCCAAGCCGCCGCCCCCGAGCGCGGGGCAGCCGCCTGTGGACCCCAACCCGCTCAGCGCGCAGGTGCTCCTCTCGTTCATGGATGAGGAGAGCTCGGCGCACGCGGAGGCGAACCTCAAGCGCGCGCTGGAGCTGCACCCGCGCTTCAGCCGGGCGTTCCTCTCGCTGGGCAACCTCTACCTGACCCAGAAGCGCAACGACGAGGCGCTGGCGGTGCTGACGCGGGCGTTGGAGAAGGAGCCGACCAGCGCGGGGCGCCAGCGCGCGGATATTCACATCCGCATCGCGCACATCCACTCGACCGATGAGAAGTGGGCGCTGGCGAAGGAGCACACGGAGAAGGCGCTCGCGGCCTTCCCCGGGCACCCGAGCCGCAAGAACCTGCTCCTGGAGCTGGACGAGCTGAACGCCCGGATCGCCGGCAAGCCGGTGCAGCGCGGGCACGCCCACGGCAGCGGCCCGGGGCTCCCGCACGTCGGCGCCGGGCATGGGCCGGGGGACGGTCATGATCACGGCGCGCCAGCGCCTCCCTCCGCGCCGGCGCCGCCGGCCTCGGCGGGGGCGCTCTGAGGCCGCGCCCAGCGGTGGAGGTCTTTGTGAGCAGCCAGCAAGTTGAGCGTCGCGTCCTGGGCGAGACGATCCTCCACCCGACGCTTGGGCCGGCGGTGGCCGCGCTCCTGCAACCCGACGACGCGGCGCCGCTCTCGCCGGAGGCCGCGGCGGAGGTGCCTGCGGGGGCGGTGGTGGAGGCGCTCCTGCCTGCGGGGGGAGGCCCGGCGCAAATCCTGGCGGTGCTGGCGCCGCCGGGGAGCGCCAAGGCCGCGCTCTACCGCCTGCTGCCGCGCTTCCGCCTCTCGCCGCTCTTCCCGCCGGAGGTGGACGCGGAGGTCGAGGCGATCCTCCAGAACCCCGGCGTTGATGACGCCGAGCTGAGAGATCTTACGTCGTTGCCCTTTGTAACGATTGATAACGAGGACTCCCGCGATCTCGACCAGGCCATGTTCCTCCGCCGCCTCGACGGCGGGCGCGTCGAGGTCCTCTACGCCCTGGCCGACGCCGCCTACTACGTCCGCCCCGGCACGGCGCTCTTCGCGGAGGCCCTGCGGCGCGGCACCAGCTTCTACCTCCCCCGCCTCAGCGTGCCCATGCTCCCCCGCGCCCTCTCCGAGGGCATCATCTCCCTCAACCCCCAGGTGGACCGCCGCGCCCTCGTCCTGGCTACGACCCTCGACGCCAGCGGCCAGCTCCTGGGCACCGAGGTCCTCCGCGCCCGCATCCGCAGCCAGGCCAAGCTCTCCTACAGCGGCGTCCAGCGCTGGCACGACGATCCCGCCTCCTCGCCGCTCTCCGGTCAGCCCTGGACCGAGACCCTGGAGCTGCTCCGCGAGGTCGGCCTCCTCCGCATCCAGGCCGCCCGCGAGCGCGACGTGGTCAGCTACGAGCGGCGCTACATCGACATCGACTACGGCGACGCCCAGGGCTTCACCTTCGTCGCCACCGGGGCCAGCCGCGTCGAGGTCGAGCGCTGGAATGAGCAGCTCTCCCTCCTCTGCAACATGGAAGGCGCGCGACTCCTCACCGAAGCCGCCGGCCTCCCCCACGTCCAGCCCATCTTCCGCGTCCACCCCGCCCCCTCGCCTGCCAGCCTCCAGGCGCTCCGCGAGGGCATCGAGGCGCTGGTCCACGCCCGCGGCCTCGACCCCGCCGTCTGGTGCTGGCGCCCCCGCGCCGAGTACGGCGACGACGGCGAATCCCTCGCCGCCTACATCGAGCGCCTCCCCGCTGCCGACCCCGACACCGAGCGCGTCCGCCGCACCATCGAGTCCCAGGCCATGATCTCCGCCGAGGCCTCCACCTTCTCCGCCGACGTCGGACCCCACTGGGGCGTCGGCGCCCCCGGCTACGTCCGCCTCTCCGCCCCGATGCGCGAGATCGTCGGCGTCTTCACCCACAAAGAGCTGCTGGAGCGCCTGGGACGCCCCGAGGACGCCGCCAACAACGCCGATGACGAGCAGCTCCGCCTCCGCGTCGTCGAAGCCGCCAACCGCGCACGCGGCGTCCAGCGCCAGCTCACCAAGGCCGCCAACAAGCTCGTCATCGATCAGCTCCTCCACCGCGAGGCCGAAGCCCCCCTGGAGGCCCGCCCCTGGCGCCTCGCCACCGTCATGGGGATCAAGCCCACCCGCCTCTACCTCCAGCTCGACGAGCCCCCCATCGAGATCAAGCTCTACGCCGAGACCCTCGACGGCGACTGGGCCGCCACCCCCGATCGCACCTGCTTCACCGACGGCGCCCGACGCTTCATCCTGGGCGATGCCGCCCGCGTCCGCGTCCGCGCCTACGACGCCGCCCGCGAACGCTGGAGCTTCGAGCTCGAGCTGGACGAGGCGACCTCGGTTGTAGCTGTTTGAACGCGTCTTTTTATGGAGTACAAGAGGAGATGGATCGTTCTGACCATTTTGATGAGTCATGGCATGTATTGCCAATCGAGTGCTCAAGTCCATGTTGACTTGCTGCAGAAGTCCAACAGATGATTTGGGCTGAAAAGTTATAAATTTATCTGAGTTTGCCTTGTTTTGGAAAATTGAGCCAGTGGCCATTGGGACTGGCAATGTTGTGATTTTTAATATTAATTATATTTAATTTTTTGTATGTACTGATACCATTTTTTTCTGATTGAAATTTCAATTTGTGGCGTGTGGATTGAATAGAGACTTCATGCGGTCCTGGTCTTGTGTATGGGTAGATTTCAATGATGATTTCATCTTTGGGTGTTTTAGTTGGTTTTCCGTCTGTGTGCAGGGATGCTGTCTGCACAGACTCTCCTGTTTTTATGGTTATAATGTTTGACTTTGCCATGTCAATGGTGTCGAGCCCCTCTATATTCAGGGATAGCTTTATTTCTTTTTCCTGATTGTTATAGTTTTTTATTCGCATCTCCAGATCTATCGATTTTTCTGAAATATGTGCGTAAATTAATTCTATCTCGACTTTTTTGAAGTGGTTGAGGTCTTTTGTGGCATGTTCAGGGATTGGCTCGGGGGTGTCATTTGTGGGGTGGTCTTCGTGGATGCCCTCGGTTATTTCTATTGTGTTGTTCGGGCTTATATTGTTTTGATTGCCTTGTAGGGCTGTAGATGCTTGGTGCTTTATTTCTTTTTTATTTTGATATGAGGTGTTTTTGATGCAACTTGTTGAAGCTAATAACATGAAAAATATTAATGATTTTTTCACTTCAGCTCCTCTTGTGGTCTGTCTGTAAAGGGTTGCGGCAGAGGTGACAGTCCCTCTTGTGGCAAGATTGGCATTTTATGCGCCAGATTGGCGGAGGTCGCTCTGGGCGAAGTCGTGAGGGAGCGATATCGAAGGAGGAGGTCATTAATGACCTGGGTTTGGTCGTTTGTGACCAGTTGTGGTCGTTTTGGGCCTGTCTTGAGCGTTCACGTGTCCTTTTGGCGCTGCGCTCAGCGCGTCGCCGGGTCGAGGAGCCCAGCGGCCTCCATCCAGGGGATGAGGCCGGTGAGGTCGTCGAGGAGGACGTGGGGTCGTTCAGGGAGGAGGGCCTCTCGCGGGGTCCAGCCGGTGAGGACGCCGACGGCGTGGGCGTGGATGGCGTGGGCGCAGCGGAGGTCGTGCTCGGAGTCTCCGATCACGAGGACCTCGACCTCGTGGCGTGGGAGGTCGAGGGCGCGGAGGCCGCGTTCGAGGGCGCGGCGGGTGAGGACCTCGCGCTCGGGGTCGTCGGAGCCGTAGCCGCCGAAGGTGAAGCGCTGGGCGAGGCCGCCGCGGAGGAGCTTGAGGCGGGCGCCTTCGGCGGTGTTGCCGGTGGCGAGGCCGAGGGCGCAGCGGGGGTGGGCCTGGAGGCGGTCGAGGGTCTCGAAGACGCCCGGGAGGACCTCGTAGCCCATGGCCTCCAGGCTCTCGGGGAGGTGGTGGGCGTAGCGGGTGAAGAAGGCGTCTGCCTCGGCGGGGGTGGGGAGGCGCCCCAGGGCGGCCAGGGCGGCCTCGGCCAGGAGGGAGCGATCGGTGCGTCCGGAGAAGGCGATCCCGGCGAAGGCGTCGGGGGCGCCGAAGACGTCCGCGAACGCGCGGGTGAAGCCGCGACGCCCCGCGCCGTCGGTGCGGATCAAGGTGCCGTCGATGTCGAAGAGGACGACCAGCGGACGGTTCATCTGTGCTCCCTGGTCAGATTGCAAGGGCTGCGTGGGTGTGCTAGGTCCGGAGGCCATGCGGTCAGGCCGACCTCAGCGGCCACCGTAGCACATCGAGGTCAGCGCGAGGAGGTTCAGGTGGAGTTCAATGCGTTTTCAGATGATCTGTATTGTTTTTTGAGCGAGCTTGAGGATGAGAACACACGTCCGTGGTTTGAGGCGAACAAGGCGCGCTACGAGGGCTCGGTGCGGGAGCCGGCGCTGGCGTTCATCCGGGCGATGAGGCCGCGGCTGGGGCGGATCTCGGACAGCTTTGTGGCGGACGATCGGAAGGTGGGCGGGTCGCTGATGCGGATCCATCGGGACGTGCGCTTCTCGGAGGACAAGGCGCCGTACAAGACCAACGTGGGGATCCAGTTCCGGCATCGGGCGGGGAAGGACGTCCACGCGCCGGGGCTCTACGTCCACCTCGCGGCGGAGGAGTCCTTTGTGGCGCTTGGGATGTGGCGCCCGGCCGCGGAGGCGCTCAAGCAGGTGCGCGCCCAGCTCGCGGAGGAGCACGCGCGGTGGTTTGAGCTCACGGCGGCGCTGCCTGCGGCGGGCTTCGCGGAGGGTGGCGAGTCGTTGAGCCGGGTGCCGCGAGGCTACGCGAAGGATCACGCCGCCGCCGCGGCGCTCAAGCGCAAGGACTTCATCATCGCGCGCCCGCTGAGCCGCGAGGAGGCGTTGAGCCCCGAGCTGCCGGAGCTGGTCGAGGCGTCCTTCCTGGCCGGGGCAGGCTACGCGCGCTTTTTGTGTGAGGCCATCGGGGTGTCGTTCTGAGGTTCGGCCTCAGGGGGCGCTCTCCTGGCGCCGGTCGATGACCTGCTCAATGGCGAGGCGGAGGCGGTTGGCGCCGTAGCCGTTGGGGACGTTCATGACGACCGCGTCGCTCTGGGAGTTGGGGCGGAGCTTGTCCGAGATGGAGTGGGAGACGAAGTCGATGAGGACGAAGACCAGATCGACGCCGCCGCGGGCGATGCGCTGCTCCAGGGTCTGGATGCGCCGGAGGCCCTTGTCTCCGGGGATCCACTCCAGGGACTTGAGCTGGAACATCTCCTCGTAGCGCTTGCGGACGTCTTCGCGGGCGTCGCCGCCGACGATGACGGCCTCCTTGTCCTTGACGAGGGGCCAGCCGCGCCAGGCGTCGGGGAGGGAGGGGAGGTCGGCGGCGGCGTCCTGCTCGTCCTCCTCCTGCTGGCGCTGGATGGCCTTGCGGAGCTTGCGGATGCGAGGGTCGCCCAGCTCGTGGACCCGGGGTGCGAGGAGGCGGCAGATGCGGGTGTCGGGGTCGAGGCCCTCTTCGACGAGGGCGACCAGCTCCTTCTGGAGCGTCCCGCTCTCCGGCTCGCTCTCCACCAGGGCCTGGACCCTTCGGGCGGCCTCGCCGGGGTTGATGCTCAGGGGGAGGTCGTCGCGTCCGGGGAGGAGGGGCCCGATCTGCTTGAAGAGCTCGCGGTGCCAGTGGCGGGCGTCGTCCCGCCAGGAGCCGTACTTGGGCTCGTGCTTGACGGCGAGGCCGTGGACAAAGCCGGATTGCCCCATCTTGGCGAAGCGGGAGAGGCGTCGGAAGAGGGCCTCCAGGGCCTGCTTCTGCTCCTTGTCGTTGCCGATGGCGTCTTGCGCGGCGCGGGCGCGCGCGGCGAGGGTGGAGAGGAGGCTGAACTGGATCTCGCGGGGGAGGAGGGTCCAGATGTTGTTCTCAGCGTCCATGCTCTGAAGCGTGATGAAGGCGATCTCCTCGCGCGCGCTCTTGAGGTCGCTGAGGCGCGGGACGTCCTCGTTGAGGCGGGTCGCCACCCGATCCACGGCGTCGATGGTGCCCTTCTGGACGGTGGTGCCGCCGAGGGTGCGCTCGTTGAAGGCGCGCTGGAGGCCGAGGAGGCGGGAGGGGTCTACGGGGACCGCCTCGGGGGGCGGGAGCTGGGGGCGTGGGGGGGCGGTGGGTGGCGTCGGGGCGACGAGGGCGGGTGGGGGTTGGGTGTCGGGGGCGCTGAGGTCTCGCGTGGGTTCGGGTGCGGGTTCAGGTTCGGGTTCGGGTTCGGGTTCGGGTTCGGGGCGCCGGGCGTGCTGGGTGATGAGCGCCTCGCTGGTGCGGTGAAAGAGCGAGAGGGTGGCGAGGCCCAGCTCGCGGAGGCGCTGATCCAGCTCGGCGCGTAGCTCCTGCGCCTGCTCCAGATTGATGAGGAGCTGGGCTGGCTCCCGCTCTCCTGTCAACACCAGGAGGTGGTGGTGCAGGTGGATCGCCTCGCTCAAACAGGCGGCGAAGGCGTGATCTGTCTGGAGGAGATCCAGGGACTCCATCATAAGGTCGGGTGTACAGGACCTGGTGCTCATGGGGGCTGCCTTGGTGTGAAAAGTCGGTCAGATGCGGCGGTGAGGGCGTTTGTGGCCTGGGGTCGTGTTCATAGAGGAGCCCCTTGCGAAGATTCGCCAAGGGGGGCGGAGGTGTGGAGGAGAGAGGAGGGTGTGCGCGGCGCCTGAAGCGGGCCGGTGTGTCAGGATGGGACCAATCCCCCTCGAGCGCAAGGTCTATTCTTGGGCGCGTGGAGGGGGTGAGGTGATGTGGGGGCGGGCGGGGTGGTTCAGCTGCCGTGGCAGTTGAGGCAGGCGGCGGCGACGCCAGCGGCCTCGAAGTAGTCGGGGGGTGAGGCCTGTGCGCCGGTCTGGGCGCGCTGGACCTGGGCCTTGAGCTGATCGAGGCTGGCGTCGAGGTTGGCGTGTCCGGTGGTCTGGCCGGCCTGGATGAGGGCGTCGACCTGCTCGTTCATCTCGGCGAGGAGGTCGAGGATCTGGGCGCGCTCCGTGTCGGAGAGGGAGGCGGGATCGCGTCCGAGGAGCGGGTTGAGCGCGTCGACGTTGGCGCGGAGGACGCGCATGCGTTGGAGGGTGGCGTCGGAGGCCTGGAGGGCGTCGTCTTTGTCGTTGTCGTCGTCGTCGCTCTGGACCTGGGGAGGCGTGGGGTCCTCCTTGACCTGGGTGCGGTCGCCGCAGGCCAGCGCGGCGAGCGTGGTCAGGAGGAGCGCAGCGGTGAGGAGGTGTCGCGTCATGTCCGGGGTCTCCGCGCAGAGGGGGTGAAGAGGGCGCGTGGCGCCCGACCGTCTCAGGATGTCACGGAAGGCGCCTGGGCGCAACGGCGCTCAGGGGAGGAGGCCGAGGTCCCGGGCCAGCGCGGCCATGAGGCGCTGGTCGTCTTCGCTGAGGAGGTGGCGCTGGTGGAGGTGCTGGAGGTGTTGGAGGGCGTCGCGCTGGCGCTGGCGTCGCTCGTCGGTGGGGGTTGTCTTTATAGATGACAAATCCATCTCTGTCATGGCCAGAATGAGGCGTATGTCTGGGTCTTCGCGTTGTTGGAGGAGGTGTAGGAGGAGGTCGCGGGCTTCGAGGAGGGCGCGCCGTGCGTCGTCGTCGCGTCCGCGCGCGGCGTGGTGTTCGGCGCGTTGTCGGAGGAGGTTGGCCAGCTCCAGGCGCCAGGGGGCGTGGGGCGCGTCGTCCTGGACGAGGCGCCTGCGGAGGGCTTCGGCTTCGCGGAGGTGTGCGTCGGCCTCGTCGTGTCGTTCGAGCTGGTCGAGGAAGCGCCCCATGCGTTCGAGGGTGATGGCGAGGTCGCGCTGCCAGAGGGCGTTGTGGGGGTCTGCGCTGGCGAGGCGTCGGGTGATGACGAGGCTCTGGGCGTAGGCGTCGAGGGCGTCCTGGGGTCTGTCGAGGGCGTGGTAGGCCTCCCCGATCTTCTCGTGGCTGATGGCGAGGTCGCGCTGCCAGGCGGCGTTCTGGGGGTCGAGGTCCGCGATGGGTCGCACGATGTCGAGGCTCTGCTTGTGGAGGTTGACGCTCTCGTCGAAGCGTCCCTGGTCCATGCAGGCGTCTCCGAGGCGCTCGTAGAGGACGGCGACGTCGCGTCGCCAGGCGACGTTGCGGGGGTCGGTGTTGGCGACGTCGCGGGCGTGTTCGAGGCCGGTGCGGTAGAGGGCTTCGGCCTGGGGGCTGCGCTGGCGTGCCTGCTCGACATCCCCGAGTTTTTCGTAGCTTACGGCGAGGCCGCGCCGCCACTCGGGTTGGTGTGGGGCGCGTGTGGTGAGGCGGAGGTAGAGGCGCTGTCCTTCGGCGTAGCGGTCGGCGGCGTCGTCGAGGAGGTGCTGTTCGAGGTCGAGGTTGCCGAGGGCGTAGAAGGAGAGGGCGAGCTCTTCGAGGGCGCGGGGTTCGGCGCCCCAGGCGGAGGCGGCGGGGAGGATGGCGTCGAGGGCCTGCTGGAAGGCGTCGCGTGCGCCAGCGAAGTCGCCGCGCTCCGCGAGGGCGTTGCCGAGGCGCCTGGAGGTGGTGGCGACCTCGCGCTGGAGGCGTGGTGTGTCGAGGTGCTCGGGTGGGAGGTCGTGGAGGGTGCGGAGGCTCTCGCGGTAGCGTGCCTCGGCGGTGGCGAGTTCGCCGCGGCTCTGGGCCAGCTCTCCGAGGAGGCGCAGGGTGACGGCGCGCTGTCGGAGGGCGCTGGCGAGGTCGTCGCCGTCGGGGTGTGGGGTGGCGTCGAGGTAGCGCTGGACGCTGTAGGCGATGCGTTCGAGGAGGTCGAGGCGCCCGAGGGGGACGAGGGCGTCGGAGAGGTCGGAGAGCATGCTCTCGGCCAGCTCTTCGGCCTGGCGCTGGGCGCGCTGGGCGCGCTGTCGCTGGGCGATGGCGCGCTGGGCGCTCTCCTCGGCGCGCTGGCGCTGGGCGTCGATCTCGAGGAGGGCGACGGCGGCGCCGGAGGCGACGGCGAGGGCGGTGAGGAGGGCGGCGAGGGAGGCGGCGCGTCGGAGGCGTCGGGTGCGGCGCTGGAGTCGCTCGGCGGCGAGGACAAAGGGTCGTGTGGGGGTTGGGAGTTCGAGGCGGTGGAGGCTGGCGAGGAGGGCGTCGAGGTGTGGGCCTCGCCAGAGGAGGCCGTCGGGGCGTCTGGCGGCCTCCCAGTGGAGCGCGGCGTCTTCGAGGGCGCGGAGGAGGAGCCGCTCGTCGCGGCCCTCCTGGAGCCAGCGGAGGAGGCGCGGCCAGGCGGTGAGGAGGGCGTCATGGGCCAGCTCCAGGGCGGGCGCGCCGTGGGGGTCGCGCGTCCTGGCGAGGAGGCGCGCCTGGGTGAGGTGTTCGAGGGCGCGCGCGGCGCGTGCGGGGTCGGGGTGGTGGTCGAGGAGGCGGGCGGGTGGGAGGGCGCGCCGTGCGCCGGAGGGGGTGACGAGGCGGGTGAGGAGGTCGCGGGCGAGGTCGCGTCCGCCGCGTGGGTCGAGGGCGTCGAGTGCGTCGAGGGCGGCCTCGGCGTGAGCGGCGAGGATGCCGGGGACGCCGCCGAGGTCGCGGAGGTCGTCGCGTCGGAGGAGCTTGCGCGCGGTGTCGCGTCGCTGCCAGAGGTGGGAGGCGGCGAGCTGGAGGAGGGGGAGGGGGAGGGGGTGCTGGAGGAGGTCGCGGAGGAGGTCGTGGTCGAGGCCGTCCTCCAGGCGGTAGCCGAGGCGCTCGGGGGGGCGTGTGAGGGCGTCGCGGAGGGCGTCTTCGGGTGGCGGGCCGAGGGGGAGGAGCGCGGCGAGGGCGAGGTCGCGGAGGTCGGGGTGGGCGTTGAGGCGGTGGAGGTGGTCATCGCGGAGGGTGAGGACGACGCGGAGGGGTCCGCGGGGGTCGTCCGCGACGGCGGCGAGGGCGCTGGCGAAGGCGGCTTGTTCGGGCGGCGCGGCGCCGTGGGTGTAGAGCTCTTCGAGCTGGTCGATGAGGAGCCAGGCGCCGCCGGGTGGGGCGTGGGCGCGGAGGGCGGCGCCTGCGGCGCCGGGGGCGCGGAGGAGGTCGCTGGGGGAGGGCGGGTCGGGGAGGGCGCGGAGGGCGTTGGCGAGGGCGTGGAGGGGTTGTGGGCCGGGTCGCAGGGTGAGGAGGAGGGGCGCGGGTCGCTGCTCGCGGAGGTGTGCGGCGAGGCCTGCGCGGAGGAGGGAGGTCTTGCCGGCGCCGGAGGGTCCGACGAGTGCGGCGAGGGGGTGGCTCGTGGCGAGGGCGAGGAGTCGTCCCAGCTCGCGGTCGCGTCCGAAGAACCAGGGTGCGTCGTCTTCGTCGAAGGGGTCGAGGAAGCGGAAGGGGTCGCGCTCGGCGGCGGGTCCGCCGAGGAGGTGGGCCTCGGCGTCGCGGAGGGCGTCGATGGCGAGGCGTGCAGTGGGGAGGCGTCGTTCGGGGTCGGTCTGGAGGAGGCGCGTGATGAGGTCGTCGAGGAGGTGGGTGGAGGCGTCGGGGTGATCGCTGGGTCGCGGCGGCGCGGGGTCGCGGAGGAGGTCCTGGGGGAGGTGGTGGAAGGGGAGGTCGCCGCAGGTGGCCTCGTAGAGGAGGACGCCGAGGGCCCAGAGGTCGCAGCGGGCGTCCTGGGGGAGGCCGCGCCACTGCTCGGGGGCCATGTAGGCGGGGGTGCCTGCGCGGAGGGGCGGCGGTGTGGAGGCGTCGGGGTGGTCGGCGTGGGCCTGGAGTGCGGCGAGGCCGAAGTCGAGGATCTTGAGCTGTCCGTCGTCGAGGACGAAGATGTTTCTGGATGAGAGATCTCTATGGATAACGCCCTGAGTGTGTGCATGATCGAGGGCGCTGGCGATCTGGAGTCCGAAGCGGAGGACCTCGCGCGGGGTGAGGCGTCGCTCGCGGAGGAGCTGGGCCAGCTCGCGCCCGTGGAGCAGCTCCAGGACGAGGAAGGGGACCTGACGCCAGACGCCGAGGTGGTGGACGGTGACGACGCCGGGGTGTTGGAGTCGTGCGGTGGCGGCGCCGTCGCGCTCGAAGGCGCGGAGGGCGTCCTGGCGTTGCCTGGGGGAGCGGGCGTCGAGGCGGAGGAGCTTGACGGCGACGCGGCGCCCGAGGCGGAGGTCGCGGGCGGCGAAGACGACGCCCATGCCGCCCTCTCCGAGGGGGTGGAGCAGCTCCAGGTGCTCGTCGATCACCTCGCCTGGGGCGGGCTGGGGGCGCGGGTGGAGCGCGTCGAGGGGGAGGTGGGAGACGTGCGCCAGCGCTTTGAGGAGGGCGTCGAAGGGGTCGTCATCAAGGTCGGCGGTGGAGCGGGTGGGGTCGTCCATAGCCGTCGCGGGGGTGGTGTTCAGGTGTTGTCGAGGAGGCCGCTTTGGGCGGCGAGGTCGCGGAGTCGTTTCTTGAGGGCGTGGAAGCGCTGTCGGAGGGCGTTGGCGCGTCGCGCGGCGTCCTCGGGGGTGAGGGGTGGGTCGTGGTCGTGGAGGATGTGGGCGATCTCGGCCCAGGGGAGGTCGCGGTCGATGCGGAGGGTGAGGAGGAGCTGGTCTTCGGTGGGGAGGCTGAGGCGGAGGAGGGCGACGCGGTCCTTGAGGGAGGTGCGGAGGTGGGGGAGGGTGCGTGTGCGGAGGTGTTCGGCGGCCTGGGCGGCCTCGGGTGGGAGTCGGGGGTCGAGGCGTCGTCGGAAGGGGTCGCGGAGGTGGCGCTGGTGGGCGCGATAGGCGAGGCGGTAGAGCCAGGTGCGGAGGGAGGCCTCCCAGCGGAAGTGGGGGAGGCCTCGCCAGAGGTCTTCGGAGAGGGTGGAGAAGAGGTCTGCGGCGGCGTCGTGGTCGCGGGTGAGGGCGAGGAGGAGGCCGAGGAGCTCGGGTCCGTAGCCCTCGATGGCGAGGGTGCAGGCGCGGTCGAGGTGCCCTGCGTCGAAGCAGGCGCGGATGTCCTGCTCCAGGGGGCTCATGAGATGCGGTGCATCTTGAAGGGGAACTCGGGGGAGGGGTATTTCAGGTTGAGGAGGTGGTCGAGGAGGAAGCCGGCGAGGTTGTAGTGGCCGGGGGGGACCTCGGAGAAGTTGATCTGGGGGAGGGCGTCGGTGAAGAGGGCGAGGGCCCTTCGGAGCTGGTGTACGGAGAGGTCCCGGGGTTTTTCTTCGAGGGGCTTGGCGAAGTGCTCGTCGAAGATGGCGTTGAGGGTCTCTTCGAGGGTGAGCTCCCCGAGGGTGGACTCGCGGTGGAGGCGGTCGATGAAGGCGGTGCCATCGACGCCGAGGTCTTCTTTGAGCCAGTCGAAGTAGGCGTCGAGGAAGTTTTCGAGGCCGGTGTCTCCGACGGCGAGGAGGATGAAGTAGGCGGCGCGTGTGGTGCTCTGCATCCAGGCGCGGAGGGCCTGCTCGTGGAGGGCGGCGGCGAGCTGCTGGAGGAGGGGCGTGGCGGTGAGGTTGGCGGGTGAGCGCCAGCGGCTGGGCGGGATGAAGCGGAGCAGCTCGGCGTCGTGTCGTCCGGCGGCGAGGCGGCTCCAGGCGTTGAAGTCGTCGGCGTCTCGGGTGAGGAGGCAGAAGTGGACCTGGTGCCTGGCGGCGAGCCAGTCGAAGGCGCGGAGGAGGGGGAGGAAGGGGTCTTCGAGGGTGAGGGGCGTGAGGTCGTCGCCGGGGTGGGCGTGCGTGTCCCAGGGGGTGAGGGGGGCGGCGAGGCGCTGGAGGGAGAGGGTGTCGGCGTCGCGTCGGAGGAAGGCGCCGGCGTCGTGGAGTTCGCGCTTGAGGGCGGCGAAGTGCTCCTGGACGGCGGAGGAGTCTCCGGGGTCGAGGGGCTGTCGCCTGCGGATGCCGAGGCGCTGGATCATGTCCTCGTAGAAGAGCTTGCGCTCGTTCTGGAGGCGTGTGGCGGCGTCGGTCTCGAAGAGCTGGAGGAGGATGTTGGCCTGCTGGAAGCAGCGCTGGGAGAACTTGCGCTCGATGAGGGTGAGGACCTCCTGGGCGCGGAGCTGGATGTCGCGTCCGCCGCGGAAGAACTCGAGGAGGAGGGCCCGGGGGAGGGAGAGCTCTTCGGGTGAGAGCTGCTCTCCCGGGGGGAGTCGGTCGTTCTCCAGGAGGAGGGCGGCGTAGGCGCGCCCGGCCTTGAGGAAGCGCTCGTCGAGGAGCAGCTCCCGGATGGGTCGCTCGGTGCGGGCCTCGGTCTGGAGGATGAGGGCGATGAGCGCGGCGAAGGGGTCGAGGTCGCTATGCTCCTGGAGCAGGTCGGCGGTAGGTTGCCTGAGCCTGTTGAGGAGGGCCTCGAAGTAGGTGGGCTGTCTGGCCTGCATGGGTACCGAGGGTAGGGGTTGGTCCGGGGACCCGAGGTGTCCGCTCCTCTGTGTAACAGATCGTCGCGCTGTGTCGCAAGGGTCGGGCGGGTCGGATTCTTGACGCTCGCGGAGGGGATGGGGTAAGGCCGGGCCGCGCGTTGTGGCGCGGAGTTACGGAGCGGCGCATGGGATACGGCGAGCTGATCTTTCTGGGTGTCTACTTCGTTATTCTTGTGATGTTGTCGGTGTTTGGGCTGCATCGTTACGCGATGGCCTGGCTCTTCCATCGCCATCGCGACGAGGTGCCCGCGCCCGTGGATCGCTTCGAGGAGTCGTCGCTGCCGGCGGTGACAGTGCAGCTGCCGTGCTACAACGAGCGCTACGTGATCGAGCGCTTGATCGACGCGGTGTGCGCGATGGACTACCCGCGCGACCGGCTGGAGGTGCAGGTGCTGGACGACTCGACGGACGCGACGCGGGAGATCGCTCAGGCCGCGGTGGCGCGTTGGCAGGGGCTGGGCGTGTCGATCGTGTATCTGCACCGGGAGGATCGCTCGGGTTACAAGGCGGGCGCGCTGGAGGCGGGGCTGAAGGTGGCGCGCGGGGAGTTTGTCGCGGTTTTTGATGCAGACTTCCTCCCCGAAGCCGACTTCCTTCGTAAAACCATACACTTCTTCACCTCGCCGCAGATCGGGATGGTGCAGGCGCGCTGGGAGCACCTGAACCGGGAGCACTCGCTGCTGACGGAGCTTCAGTCGATCCTGCTGGATGGTCACTTCGTGATCGAGCACACGGCGCGTCACCGCTCGGGCCGCTTCTTCAACTTCAACGGGACGGCGGGGATCTGGCGCCGGGTGACGATCGAGGAGGCCGGGGGCTGGCAGCACGACACGCTGACGGAGGATCTGGATCTCTCGTACCGCGCGCAGCTGGCGGGGTGGCGCTTTGTGTACTTGAAGGATGTGGTGTCTCCGGCGGAGATTCCGGTGGAGATGAACGCGTTCAAGTCGCAGCAGCACCGGTGGGCGAAGGGGTCGATCCAGGTGGCGCGGAAGCTCCTGTGGCGGTTGCTGCGCGCGGATCTGCCGCTGGCGGTGAAGCTGGAGGCGACGACGCACCTGACGAACAACATCGCGTATCTGTTGATGATCCTGCTGGCGTTGATGATGCCGGTGGCGACGATGCTGCGGCTTGGGCACGGGTGGTATGAGGCGCTGCTGGTGGATCTGCCGGTGTTTGTGCTGGCGACGTTCTCGGTGTGCTTCTTCTATGTGATGTCGCAGCGGGCGCTGGGTCGGACGTGGTGGGAGGCGCTGCGCTACGTGCCGGGGGTGATGAGCCTGGGGATCGGGCTCTCGGTGAACAACTGCAAGGCGGTGGTGGAGGCGCTGGTCGGCCACCAGACGGGGTTCACCCGGACGCCGAAGTACGGGATCGCGGGAGGCGGTGCGGAGGCGCGGGGGAGCTGGCTGGACAAGGCGTACATCCGTCGGCTGGATCTGCTGCCGGTGCTGGAGCTTGGGCTGGGGCTCTGGTTCACGGTGGCGGTGGTGGCGGTGCTCTCGCATGGGGCGCAGGCGCTGGCGTCGCTGCCCTTTCTGCTGCTCTTCCAGGGGGGCTTCCTCTATGTGGGGCTCCTGAGCCTCTTGCAGACGAGCCGCCTCTTCCGGCGCGCGTCGCGATGAGCGGGGCGCGGGGGTGGACGCTGGGCTGGGGGGTGCTGCTCTGCGCGTCGCTTGGGCTGCTCGCGTGGTGGAGCGCGGCGGGCGCGCGGGAGGCGGCGCTTGGGGCGTATGGGGCGGCGCTGGGGGTCTATGGTGTGTGGGCGTGGGGGGTGGTGTCGGGGCGTGAGGTGCCGCTGGGGTGGGCGGTGGGGGTGGGGCTGGCGGCGCGGGGGCTGATGCTGCTGGGGGCGCCGCTCTTCTCGGATGACATCTGGCGCTACCTGTGGGACGGGCATGTGCAGCTCCAGGGGGTGAACCCGTACCTGCACGCGCCGTCGTCGGAGGCGGTGGCGGGGCTGCGGACGGCGTGGTGGTCGCTGATCAACCACAAGGAGGTGCCGACGATCTATCCTCCTGCTGCGCAAGGTGTTTTTGCGCTCTCGGCGCTTGTGGGCGGCGGCAGTGACGCGGTGATGCGGGCGTGGATGGTGGCGGGGGAGCTGCTCGGGATCTGGGGGCTGGGGCGCTGCGTCCCGGCGTCGCGTCGCGCCCAGGTGTGGGCGCTGGCGCTGTGGAGCCCGCTGCTGGTGGTGGAGTTCGCAGGGTCGGGGCACCTGGACGCGCTGGCGCTGGCGGGGCTGATCTGGGCGCTGGCGTGGGGCGGGGAGGGGCGCTGGGGTCGGGCGGGCCTGGCGCTGGGGTGGAGCGTGGGGGCGAAGGTGCTGGGGGTGGTGGCGCTGCCCTTCTTGCTGGCGTCGGCGTGGCGCGGTGGCCGGGCGGGGCGCTGGGGGCGCGTGGGGCGGCTGGTGGGCGGGGCGTCGCTGGTGGTGGCGCTGACGTTCGCGCCCTACTTCACGGGGGTGATCTTCGGGGAGGGAGGGACCTTCGGGCAGGGGTTCTCGACCTATGCGCGCAAGTGGCGCTGGAACGACGGCCCCTATGCGGCGGTGTTCGCAGGGCATGAGGCGTTGCTGGAGACGGCGTCGGCGCCCGGCGGCGGCGAGCCGGTGTGGCGGATGGACGCGCTGACGGGGCCGCTTGGGGCGCTTGGGGTGCGCCATGTGCACGAGGGGCGCGAGGTGGTGAGCACGACGTTCACGCGCTACGAGGTGGCGTCGAACCTGACGAAGGGGATGGCGGCGCTGCTGCTGGCGCTCCTGGGGTGGAGCCTGCTCTGGCTGCGGGCGCCGCCGCTGGAGGCGACGCTGGCGTGGATCGGGGTGCTGCTGCTGGTGTCGCCGGTGGTGCATCCCTGGTATGTGGCGTGGCTGGTGCCGCTGGCGCTGGCGCGGCGCTTCTGGCCCTTCGTGCTCTGGGGGGGGAGCGTGGTGCTCTCGTATGGGCTGCGGGGGGACGGGGGGGCGTGGGATGTGGCGCTGCGGGTGGTGGAGTACGGCCCCGTGGTGATCTGGGCGGGGGTGGAGGGGGTGCGGCGGATGGGGCGCGGAGGCGGGGGCGATTTTGACGCGGAGCGCGCAGGCGGTTAGCCTCCGCTCCGGAAGCGAGCGCGCAGCGCAGGTCAGGCCGGAGCAAGCAGAGAGGTGGGACGCACCATGAACTTCAGGGGATCAGGGGAGGCGCGGCGGCGCGCGTGGGCGGTGTGTGGGCTGGCGGCGTGGGCCGCGCTGGCGTGGGGTGGGTCGGCGCAGGCTCAGGAGACGACGGCGTCCTATGTCCAGGGCTTCGGAGGTCGCCTGGAGGCGATCGGTGACGAGGTGCGCGGGGTGCAGCGGGTGCGGGTGGCGTCGGAGTCGCTCTCTCCGAAGCGGCTGGTGGCGTCGATGGGGCGCCGCGCGACGGTGCAGAGCCTCTTCTTCTATGTGCGCGATGAGATCGGGTTCGAGCCCTATGAGGGCGAGCTGCGCGGTGCGCGCGGTGCGCTGATGAGCCGGGCGGGCAACAGCGTGGACAAGGCGCAGCTCCTTCGGGAGCTGCTGGGGGAGATCGGCGTGCGCTCCCGGCTGGTCTGGGGGACGCTCTCGCCGGAGGACGCGCGGCAGCTCCTGGAGGAGTACGCGGGGTCGGGGGCGTTGAGCGGTCTGGAGGTGCCGTCGAGCGCGCCGCTCTCCAGCCCCGGCGGGGATCGGGCGCTGGTGAACGCGGTGCGGGAGCACACCTGGGTGGAGGCGCAGATCGGCGGGCGCTGGGTGGCGCTGGACCCGTCGTTCCGCGGCGCGGCCTACGACGCGGCGCGGGGGTCGCGGGTCGGTGAGGGGAGCGAGGTGCGCCCGGAGGATCGGATCACCGCGACGGTGGAGGTCTTCGTGAAGGAGCGCGGCGGCAAGTCGCGCTCGCTGGTGCGGGTGAGCGATCGGCTGGAGGAGCTGGCGTGGCGGAACGTCACGCTGACCTTCGGCGCGGCGGAGGGGAAGGGGCGGACGCTGGCGCCGTCGCTTGGGCTGGGCAGCCGGACGGTGCGCGGCGAGGGCTTCGGGGTGGGGGACGCGGAGCGCGTGTGGGTGGAGTTCTTCTTTGATCGCGGGGGGCGCTCGCAGCGGAAGCACTGGCGCGATCTCTACGTGGCCGGGGGCCAGCTCAACATCTTCGAGGCCGACCAGCAGGTCTTCAGCATGGTGATGCTGCCGGGGTGGGTGAACCCGACCTTCTTTACGGCGGTGGCGCAGCAGGAGCTGGCGGGGCTCCACACGGGCGGCGCGTCGATGCAGGGGGTGATCCAGCAGGGTCAGGCGAAGGCGCTGCGGGAGGCGGAGGTGCTGCGCCGCGCGGACAGCTACGTGGAGGAGGTGCTGGGGAAGTCGGGCGGCTTGATGGCGCTGACCTTCGGGATGGTGTCGGATCGGACGAGCCTGCGGATGGCGCGCCAGCTGGGGGTGCGGGCGTTCTACGATCAGCCGCGGGTGTTGATGGTGGGCGGCTTCCGGGATGCGGACCGCTTCTACTGGCAGATCGATCTGCGCGGCGACGGGCTGCGGGCGGTGGCGGCGCAGGGGCTGCCGCAGATGATGGAGCCGTCGTTCCAGGCGCTGCGGGGCCGCTTCAACAGCGGCCTGGAGAGCGCCGTGGTGAGCCGGCTGACCGGCAAGCCGGTGATCGCGGTGGACGAGCTGATGACGGCGGCTGCGGAGGCGAAGACGCCGATGGTGACGCTCTCGCCGTCGTCGTTCGAGGCGGAGGTCAAGCGCCTGAAGGTGTCGCGGGAGGCGTCCATCCGGCTGGATTATCTGGTGCGGAAGGCGGGTTTCTCGGCGCTGGTGCCTGCGGCGCCGAGCGCGGTGGGCGGGGAGGCGGCGACGGTGTGGTGGGGGATGGACCCGTCGAGCGGTGCGCTGGTGGGGATGCGCGAGGACGGGACGCACGGCGGGCTCGGGGTGGGGCTCCTGACGGGCAAGGCGCCGGAGGGGAAGGCGCGGAGCGGTGCGCTGGACGTGCTGCTCTTTGATGAGGCGCTGACGCTGCTCTACAACCTGAGCGGGACGGTGGGGGTGATGTTGAGCGGCGAGCCGAACGTGTGCTCGGTGTCCTGCGGCGCGGTGAAGGATCTGGTGCGCCTGCCGACGCTGATGTGCGTCGAGGGCGGGGCGCAGGGTTACCAGAAGCTGCCGCTCGACGACGAGGTGGCGGCGTGCCTCCGCCCCAGCCGCGTCGCCGCCGACGACATCCTGGGTCAGGCGAAGGACTGCGCGGGGGCGGTGCGCCCGTCGCGGTGCGGCGCGGTGATGAGCGTGGCGCGGATCGTGGGGCGCTTCGGGATGAGCTACACGCAGGAGCCGGCGGGGCCGGTGCTTGGGCCGTGGGCGGGTGAGGGGCTGGCGCCCTTTGATCTGAGCGGGTGCAAGTGTCCGTGACCCCCCCGGCCCCGTAACCTCCTGCTCGCTTCGCTCTCAGGAGGAACGGGGCCGGTCCCCCCCGTGACGGGGGGACACCGACCTCGCTCGCTGCGCTCGCTCGCCAGCGTGCGTCGCTTTGCTCGCTCGCTACCGGACGCGACCCGTCCCCCAGCGCTCCCAGCGACCCGTCGGTGTCCCCCCGTCACGGGGGGGACCGGGGGCGTTCGTCCAATCCCGGAGGGTTGGACGTTACGCCCCCGGGGGGGTCAGCGCAGGCTGAGGAGCCAGGCGAGTGCGGCGGCGATGAGGGCGAGCGCGGCGACGGCCGCGGCGGCGAGCGCGAGGTGGTGTCGGGGTCTGGGGAGGGGCTGGGGTGGGAGCTGGGTGGTGGCGTCGAGGCGGTGCGGGCGATTGGCGGCGCGCTTCGGGGTGTCCTCTTCGGTGACGGTGATCTGGATGGAGTGGTCGGCGCCGGGGTCGGGGAGGGGAGCGGTGGGCGCGGGCGGCGCGGGGAGGAGCTTGGGGTCGAGGGCGTCGAGGGCGCGCCGGAACTCCAGGGCGGAGGGGAAGCGGTCGGCGGGTCTGCGGGCGGTGGCGCGCTGGATGAGGGGCCCCCAGGGGGAGTCGAGGAGCCAGGGGGCGATGCCGAGGTTGCCTTGGGTGTGTCGGATGATGCACTCCATGGCGTCCGGGGAGGTGAGGACGGGGGCGCCGAGGAGCAGCTCCGCGAGGATGAGGCCGCTCTGGTAGATGTCGAGGGCGGGGGTGACGCGGTGCTCGCGGATGTACTCGGGGGCGAGGTAGCGGGGTGTGCCGAGGAGCTGTCCGGCGCCGGTGAGTCGGGCGTCGCTGTGGAGCGCGCGGGCGATGCCGAAGTCGAGGATGCGGACCTCTTCGCGGTCGGTGCCCGGGTGGAGGAGGAAGATGTTGGCGGGCTTGAGGTCGCGGTGGACGACGTCCTGCTCGTGTCCGGCGTGGAGGGCGTCGAGGCAGGGCTTGATGATGCGGAGGGCGCGCTCGGGGTGGAGGGGGCCGTTGGCGCGCAGCTCGGCGCGGAGGTCGTGCCCGGCGAGGTGCTCCATGACGATGAAGGGGAAGCCGAGCTGGTCGATGGTGCCCATGTCGAAGATGGTGACGACGGCGGGGTGTCGTATTTTTGCGGCGAGGCGTGCTTCAGCGCGGAAGCGCTCCAGGCGGCTGTGGTGCTCGGGTGAGGTGTTGTCTTCGGAGAGGAGGTAGAGGACCTTGACGGCGACGTCGCGTTCAATGAGCGTGTCCACGGCGGCGTAGACGGCGGCGTGTCCGCCGAGGCCGAGGAAGCCCGTGATGCGGTAGCGGTTGTTGAGGAGGGCGCCGTCGGGGATGCGCGGGGTCTGCGGTGGGATGGAGGTCATGGGTGTTGTGCGTCCAGGGTGCGATGGAACGTGCGTCCATCATGCGTCAAGCGTCGCCTGGATGCAAGGAATTGTGTATGAATACCTGTTGAGTTGTGTGGTTTATATGTCCAGTTGATATATCATCGGCGTTTGTGGGGTCGCCTGGGCCGTGGGGCGGTGATGTGCGTGGCCTCTTCGGCGGCGAAGATGAGGAGATCGGGCTCCTGGAGGTGTCGGAGGGCGCGGTCGAGGTAGGGGTCGCGTCCGCCGGCGTCGAGGAGGCGTCGGTGGTGGAGGAGGGCGGAGCCGGGGTCCTGGAGGGCGTCGAGGTAGAAGCGGGCGGCGAAGGCGTGTCGGCTCTGGGGGTCGGCGTCGAGGTCCATGCCGCGCTGGAGTGTCTGGACGGCGGCTTCGTCCTCTCCGGCGTAGGCGAGGACGAGGGCGAGGTTGTAGAGGGCGGGGTGGAGGTCGGGTTGGAGTTCGAGGGCGCGCCGGAGGTGGGCCTCGCCTTCGGCGACGCGCTCCAGGGAGAGGAGGGCGGCGCCGAGGCGGTTCTCGTAGCGGGCGCGCTCGGGGGTGGGCTGGGGTGGCGGGGTCTGGTGGTAGAGGCGCAAGGCGAGGTGGGGGAGGCCGAGGGCGAGGAGGTGGTCGCCGCGCTGGAGGCGCTCGGCGTCGAGGTCGCGGGGTTCGCGGAGGGCCAAGGCGAGGCGTGTGGCGCAGCGCGGGCAGAGGGTGGTGCGGGGGGTGATCTGGGCGCGGTGGGCGATCTCGCCCATGAGGCAGCCGCGTGCGTCGCAGTGGTCCTGCTCGGTGAGGTGGGCGACCTCGTGGACGGCGGCGCGGATGAGCTGGTCGCGCGCGCGTGCGCGGCGGGCGACGAGGGGGTGCTGGAGGTCGTCGCGGAAGCGCGCGGTGGAGAGGACGGCGGTGCGGGCGTTGCTGTCTGCGAAGCCGTAGAGGGTGTCCTCGTCGGCGGAGGTGAGGTCGTCGTCGGTGACGGCGATGAGGATCCAGGCGTCGGGGGGGAGGTGGAGGGAGAGGTCGTCGAGGAGGGGTTCGGCCTGATAGCGCGCGGTGGCGGGGTGGATGGCGTCCGGCGTGGCGAGGCGCGGGGAGAGGAGGGCGACGGGGAGGCCGAGGCGGTCGCGGAGGCCGTCTGCGATGAAGTGAAGATCGGGCTCCCGGAGGCGTCCCATGGGGACGAGGGCGACGAGGCGTCCGGGGTCGGCGTCGGAGGGCGCGGGCGCGTCGGGGCGTGAGGCGGTCTGGGGTCGCTGGATGGAGGGCGCGAGGGTGCAGGCCAGGAGGATGGCGAGGGCCAGGGTGAGGCGTAGGCCAGGGTGGTTGGGGAGTCCAGGGTCGCGCATGGGTGCCGCCGGGCTGGGAGCAGGTCACACGGTGTTGAGACAGCGGTCGAGCGGGGAAGTTCCCGACAAAAGTATGTGGCGCGGCGCTGGAATGGAGGGCGCGCGGGGCGGCGTTGCCGCTGGGTCAGCCGGGCAGGGCTGGACGTTGCGCGTCGGGGGGGTTAGTGTGGCGCGAGGTTGGACGTTGGGGAGCGGCTGAGGAGAGCGGCGATGGACGAGCGACGTGTCAGGCAGCTGGTGGGCGGTGCGCGGCTCCGCATCCGGGGGCAGCGGGTGCTGGAGGGGTTGACGGTGGGGTTGATCCCGCCGCTGATGGTGGGCGCGGGCTGGCTGGTGCTGGTGAAGACGGGCTGGATCGCGTCGTCCACGCTGGGGGCGGGGGTGGGGTGGACGCTGGTTTTTCCGCTGGCGGGGCTGGCGTGGGCGTTCTCCAGCAAGATCGACCTGCACGCGGTGGCGATGCGCATCGACGAGGCGAACCAGCTGAAGGCGCGGCTGACGACGGCGCTCTGCTTCCTGGAGATCCCGGCCGGGGAGCGGACGGCGTTCCAGCAGGCGGCGATCCGTGAGGCGCTGCCGCACCTGGGGTCGGTGCGGGTGGCGCCTGCGGCGCCCTTCGCGCTGCCAGCGAGCGCGTGGTCGCTGGTGCTGGCGGTGGCGGGGGTGGCTGCGGTGATCGTGGCGCGCCCGCCGCAGGTGGAGGGGTATCTGCCGCCGCCGGAGCCGCCGCCGGTGGTGGAGGCTGTCTTTGATGACGACGATCTGAAGCTGGCCCGCGAGGAGTGGGACGCGGTGAAGGCGGAGCTTCAGAAGAGCGACACGCCGGAGGTGGAGCAGCTGGTCGGTGAGATGGACGACCTGCTGGCGAAGCTGGACGCGCGGGAGCTGGACAAGGGGGAGTTCCTGGAGGCGGTGGACAAGATCGAGGACACGTTCTTCAAGGAGGGGGACGAGGGGGAGGAGTGGAAGCAGATCCTGGATGAGATGAAAGAGGCGGGCGAGGTCCTGAAGGATGATCCGCTGACGAAGGAGCTGGCCTCGGCGCTGAAGGAGGGGGACATGCAGAAGGCGGCCGCCGAGCTGGAGAAGCTGGGCGAGGCGCTGGCGGCGGGGAAGATCTCGGACAAGGATCTGGATCGGCTCTCGAAGCGGCTGGAGGACTTCTCGAAGCAGCTGGAGAAGAACGCGGCGGCGCTGGAGGAGGCGCTGAAGGAGAAGGAGGCGGAGCTGAGCCGCCTCCAGAAGCAGCTGGAGGAGAAGGCGAAGGAGATGACGCCGGAGGAGAAGCAGCGCTTGAGCCGCCTGGAGCGTCAGCTGAAGGAGCTTCGCCGGAAGAAGGTGGCGTTTGATGAGAGCGGCAAGGGGAAGACGATGAAGAAGCTCTCGCAGGCGTCGAAGCAGGGGAGCGAGATGGCGTCGCAGGCCAAGAAGAAGGGGAAGGGGGCTGCGAAGGACAAGGCGGGGCAGGCGCAGGCGCAGAAGGAGTTCAGCAACGCGATGAAGGCCGCAGCGGAGGAGAGCCGCGCGGTGGACAAGAAGGCGGGCGAGGGCAAGTCGAAGGAGCAGGTGGCGGAGAACCTGGAGAAGATGAAGGAGCGGCTGCGGCGTCAGGCGAGCCAGAAGGACGCGCAGGCGCAGGCGCAGAAGAAGGCGTTCGCGCAGAAGGCGGAGGGGAAGGAGCCGCCGGAGGGGGAGCCGAAGGGGAGCCGGGACTCGGGGGAGAAGGTGGGCGGGGAGCCCGGGGAGCAGGAGGTGGCGAAGCGGGACGGCGGTGAGAAGGGCGGGGAGAAGGGCGGGGAGCAGGGCGAGGGCCCGAAGTCCCAGGGGGGCAAGGGAGATCCCGAGGACGCCAAGAACGCCAAGCTGAGCGACGCGGACGGCGAGGCGGGGAGCCAGGTGGCGCGGGACGGGGAGCGGGCGGGCGGGGGCGTGGGGGACAAGAAGCTGGGCGAGGAGACGGGGCTGAAGGACAAGGGGTTTGTGGACACGAAGGTGGAGGGTCAGGCCGGGGCGGGGCCGACGCGCTCGGAGGTGGTGTCGGCGGCGGCGTCGGGCGGCTTCGCCTCGACGCCCTACCGCGAGGCGTACGAGTACGAGCGTCGCGTGGCGGAGGAGGTGCTGGATCAGGAGCAGGTGCCGCCGGGGTATCGCTTCTATGTGCAGCGCTACTTCGAGATGATCCGGCCGCGGGGCGAGGGGGAGGGCGGCGGGGCGGCGCCGGGGGCGGAGGGGCCGTGAAGGCGCTTGAAGCGGGGGGCGGTGGCGTGTAGTGTGGGGCGGCCTTGAGATGTTGGAGGCCAGAGGTCGGCGCGGTGTGCAGGGCGCGAGAGCGCGCGCTGGGTGTCGTCGCCCTGGGTTGGATGCGAGCAGGACGGACGTGCAATGAGCGAAGCATCGGCGGCAGGTAGGAAGGGGCTCTCTCCGGAGGAGATCGTCCAGCGCTTCAGGGCGGACGTGGCGAAGGTCCGCGCGGAGATCGGGAAGATGATCGTGGGTCAGGAGGAGATCGTCCTGGGGACGCTGACCTGCATCCTGGCGAACGGGAACGTGCTCCTGGAGGGCGTGCCGGGGCTCGGGAAGACGATGCTGGTGCGGACGATCTCGCAGGTCATGGACCTGGATTTCTCGCGCATCCAGTTCACGCCGGATCTTCAGCCCTCGGACATCGTGGGGACGCGGGTGGCGGTGGAGGACGAGGCGGGGCGGCTGCGCTTCGACTTCAACAAGGGCCCCGTGTTCGCGAACATCCTGCTGGCGGACGAGATCAACCGCGCCACGCCCAAGACGCAGTCGGCGCTGCTGGAGGCCATGGCGGAGAAGTCGGTCACGGTGGGCGACAAGACCTACAAGCTGGACGAGCCCTTCTTCGTGATGGCGACGCAGAACCCGCTGGAGCAGGAGGGGACCTACCCGCTGCCGGAGGCGCAGCTGGATCGCTTCCTCTACAAGCTCATCGTGCCGTTCCCGACGCTGGATGAGCTGGAGGTGATCATGAACCGCACGACCCGCGGCTTCAAGGCGGACGTGCAGAAGGTGATCGCGCGGGATCGGCTGCTGGAGATGCGCGACGAGGTGCTCAACGTCGAGATCGCGGCCCCGGTGCAGCGCTACGCGCTGAAGATCCTGCGGGCGACGCACCCGGACATGGAGGAGGCGACCCCGGCGGTGAAGCGCTTCGTGCGCAACGGCGGGAGCCCGCGCGGCGCGCAGACGATCCTGCTGACGGCCAAGGTGATGGCGATGATGGACGGGCGGCACCACGTCGCGCCCGAGGACATCGCCACGACCGCGGTCCCGAGCCTCCGCCACCGCATGATCCTCAACTTCGAAGGCGAGGCCGAGGGGGTGAAGGCGGACGACCTCCTGGCGGAGATCGTCAAGAAGACGCCGAAGGGCTGACGCGCCGATGTTCGATGACGAGTTCCTCAAGAAGCTGGAGATGCTCTACATCATCTCCCGCAAGATCGCCTCGGGGCAGCTGCGGGCGGAGCGCCGGACGAAGAAGATCGGCTCGGGGATCGAGTTTGCGGATCACCGCAACTACTCGCCGGGCGACGACTTCCGGAATCTGGACTGGACGGTGTACGCGCGCACCAAGAAGCTCCTGCTGAAGCTCTTCGAGGAGGAGGAGGATCTCCACATCTACTTCCTGGTGGATTGCAGCCTCTCGATGACGCTGGGCCGGGACGGGGAGACGAAGCTGCGCTACGCGAAGGTGATCGCGGCGGCGCTCTCGTACATCGGGCTCTCGAACCTGGATCGGGTGGCGATCATCCCGTTCAACGCCAAGCCCATCGACCGGCTGCCGCCAGCGCGGGGTCGGGGTCAGATCTACAAGATCTTCCAGTTCCTGGATCGGCTGGAGGGCGGCGGGGAGACGAGCATCAAGGACGCGTTCCGCACCTTCGTGACGCAGAACAAGCGGCGCGGCGTGGCGGTGGTGGTGAGCGACTTCTACGACCCGGCGGGCTTTGAGGACGGGCTCAACTTCCTGCGCTACCAGAAGTTCGACACGATCGCGATCCAGCTCTTCGACCAGGAGGAGCTGAACCCGGCGCTGCGGGGCGAGCTGCAGCTGGTGGACTGCGAGACAGGCGAGGTGCGGGACATCACGGTGACGGCGGCCCTCATGCGCCGCTACCGGGAGGCCTTCGAGGCGTACTCCAAGGAGCTGGAGGACTTCTGCACCAAGCGCCGGATGCTCTACTTCCGAGCGGCCATTCAGGAGCCCTTCGATGAGGTGATCCTGCGGGTCTTCCGGGCAGGAGGCTTTTTGAAGTGAAGTTCCTCGGACTGACCCCGGAGCTCTTCTGGAGCATCTTCGGCGGCCTGGCGGCCATCACGGCGCTCCTCTACATCCTGAAGCTGCGGCGGCGCCGGGTGACGGTGCCCTTCTCCCCGATCTGGAGCCGCGTGGTGGCCTCGACGGAGGCGCGGCGGTGGTGGGAGGTCTTCAAGCGGCTGCTCTCGTTCCTGGTGCAGTGCGCCTTCCTGGCGCTGGTGGTGCTGGCGATCGCGGACCCGCACCCGGAGGAGCGCTCGCTGGAGGGCCGGGAGGTGGTGCTGGTGCTGGACACGTCGGCGTCGATGCAGGCGCTGGACGTGACCGGCGGCGTGGATCGCTTTGATGTGGCCCGCAAGGAGGCGCTGAAGATCCTGGAGGGGCTGGGGCCGCAGGACGCGGTGATGCTGGTGACGATGGACGGCCAGCTCCGCCCGCTGACGCCTTTTGTCAAGAAGTCCGCCATCCTGGAGCAGCAGCTCAAGGAGGTGAAGCCGTCTGCGACCCCCGCGAACGTCCGCCAGGCGATGAGCTTCGTGCGCGACGCGACCCGGGGGAAGGCCAAGACGGAGGTGTACCTCTTCAGCGACGCCGCGTTCCCGCCCGGTGAGTTCGAGGCGGCCCGCGGCCTCCTGCCGCCCAGCGCCGACTTCCACCTGGTGCGGGTCGGGGAGGCCGGGAGCAACGTCGCCATCACCGCCTTCAACGTCCGCCGCTACCTGGCGAACCCCCTGGACTACGAGATCTACGTCGAGGTGCGGAGCTACTTCGAGCGCGAGGTCCAGGTGAGCCTGGAGCTTTACGCCGACGGGGAGCTGCTGGACGTCAAGCAGGGCGCCATCACCCTGGCGCCGCGCGGGACCCAGCGCCTCTTCTTCCCCAACGAGGGCTTCGCCGGGCAGCGCCTGGAGGCCCGCGTCAAGCTCACCACCCCCGACGCCCGGGACGTGTTCCGCCTCGACGACACGGCGTATGCGGTGCTGCCCCGCGCCAAGCAGCTCAAGGTGGCGCTGGTGACCGAGCAGAACCTCTACCTGGAGGCCGCGCTGATCGCCAACGACGGCAACGTCACCTACGAGGTCGTCGCCCCCGGCGCGTGGAGCGCGGCCGACGCCGCCCGCTTCGACGCCGTGATCGTGGACCGCGCCCCGCTGGCCGAGGCCCCCACCCAGGGGAGCTACGTCTTCATCGCGCCCCCCGAAGGCGGCGCGGGCTGGGAGGTCAAGGGCACCATGGAGCGCCCCCTCATCACCGCCACCCAGAAGGGGCACCCCCTCCTGCGCTACATCGCCGCCAAGAGCCTCGACATCGACAAGGCCCAGAAGCTCGCCGTGAAGCCGGGCAAGGATCAGGTGGCGGCCTCCGCCTACGGCGAGCCGATGCTGGTGGCCCGCCAGGACGGCGGGCTGCGGGCGGTGGCCATCGCGTTCGACCTCCGCCAGTCCTCGATCCCGCTCCGGGTCGCCCTCCCCCTCCTCCTCCTCAACGCCCTGGACTGGGTGACCGACGCCGGAGACTCCATCGTCCCCACCTGGCGCACAGGCGAGGCGTGGTCGATCCCCGTGAGCCGGGAGGTCAAGGAGGTGACGATCACCCCGCCCGCCGGAGAGCCCAAGCAGGTCCCCGTCTACGAGGGGCGCGCCATCTTCTACGGCGAGCAGGTCGGCTTCCACGAGGTCAAGACCGAGCGCGACACCTTCCTGGCGGCCTCCAACCTGGCGAACCCCCTGGAGTCCGACATCAAGCCCCCCGAGGCGGCGGCGGTGGCCGCCGACACCCTCGACGTCGCCCAGGCGACGCGCTCGTTCCAGGGGCAGCCCTGGTGGATCTATCTGGTGCTGGCGGCCATCGCGTTGCTGCTGGTGGAGTGGGTGACCTACAACCGACGTTGGACGGTATGAAGCGCTCAAAGGTTGGGAGCATCCTCTTCTGGGTGGCGCTCGTGGCGGTGTGGGCCGTCATGGTGTGGGCGTTCGTCCACTTCATCGTCGAGCCCACCCAGGGCGGCGCCCTCGGGGAGCCTCGCCCCCTGGCCTTCCCCTGGGAGGGCCGGGACGTGGAGATCCTCCAGCCCCTCTGGCTCGGGGTGGTCCTGGTGACGCCGCTCCTGTGGGCGGTGCGCCGCTTCACCCTCTCGGATCTGCCCACCGGGCAGCAGTGGCTCAGCGCCCTGGTGCGCGCCCTCGTCATCGCCGCCCTGGCCCTGGGCCTGAGCCGCGTCGTGTTCACCACGTTCGAGAGCCGCGTGACCACCGTCTTCCTCGTGGACGTCTCCGCCTCCATGCCCGACGAGGCCCTGGAGGAGGCGCGCGGGCTGGTCGAAGAGGCCTACCTCGCGCGCGGCCCCCGCAACGACGTCCGCCTGGTCACCTTCGCCAAGGAGGCCCAGGTGGTGGAGCTGCCCGCGACGGCAGATCGCCTCCCCCCCCTGGTCCGCCCCGCCGACGAGGACGCCCTCCTGGGGACCGACGCCCAGTCCGCCATGCGCCTCGCCTATGGCCTCTTCCCCCAGGACCACGTCAAGCGCATCGTCTTGATCTCCGACGGGAACCAGACCGACGGCGACCTCCTGGCCGAGACGTACAACGCCCGCGACTACGGCATCAAGGTCTTCGCCCGCTCCTTCCGCTTCGAGCCCCGCCCCGAGGCCCTGATCAAAGACCTGGTCTTCCCCGACGAGGTGAAGGTCGGCGCACCCTTCGATCTGGTGGCCGAGATCTACAGCACCAAGCCCGCCCAGGCCAAGCTGGTCCTCTGGCAGAACGAGTTCCGCGACGGCGAGCAGAGCGTCTCCCTGGAGCCCGGCCTCAACACCATCACCTTCAAGACCCAGGTCTACGAGCAGGGCGTCCGACGCTACAAGCTCAACATGACCCTGGAGGGCGGCGCGGCGGTGGACACCTTCCAGCCCAACAACGCCTACGAAGAGAAGATCGAGGTCACCGGCAAGCCCAAGGTCCTCCTCCTGGAAGGCGAGCGCAACAAGGTCTCCTACCTGGAGCGCGCCCTCCAGCGCTCCGACATCGACGTCGAGCGCCGCGACCCCGCCGGGATGCCCAACAAGCTCTCCGAGTACGAGAACTTCGACGCCGTCATCATGAGCGACGTCCAGGCCCAGTTCGTCACCACCGGCAAGATGCAGGTCCTGGACAGCTACGTCCGCCAGGTCGGCGGCGGCTTCATCATGGTCGGCGGCGAGAACTCCTTCGGCCCCGGCGGCTACTACAACACCTACATGGAGAACATCCTCCCCGTCACCTTCGACGGGGAGAAGAGCCGCGACACCCCCTCGCTCGCCCTCATGCTCGTCATCGACCGCTCCAGCTCCATGCGCGGGCAGAAGCTCGAGCTGGCCAAGGAGGCCGCCCGCGAGACCGTCAACATCATGGGCAAGGATGACAAGGTCGGCGTCATCGCCTTCGACGCCTCGCCGGATGCGATCGTGCCCCTCCAGTCGGCGGCCAACAAGACCCGCATCCGCAGCGACATCGCCCGGATGCAGCCCTCCGGCGGCACCAACATCGCCCCCGCGCTCCAGCAAGCCGTGCTGGAGCTGGCCCAGACCCGCGCCGCCCTCAAGCACATCATCCTCCTCACCGACGGCGCCAGCCCCCCCGGCAACATCTTCACCGAGCTGGCCACCCTCATGCAGGTCGAGCGCATCACCTGCTCCACCGTCGCCGTCGGGCGCGAGGCCGACCGCGGCCTCCTCAAGCGCATCGCGGACGCCGGCAACGGCCGCGCCTACTTCACCGCCGACCCCTACTCCATCCCCCGCATCTTCACCAAGGAGACCAGCTCCGTCGCCCGCACCCAGATGGTCGAGGAGCCCTTCAAGGTCCGCGTCGCCCGCCAGTCCCAGTCCATCCGCGGCATCGACTTCGCCTCGGCCCCCTACCTCCTCGGCTACGTCTCCACCAAGGCCCGCCCCCAGGCGGAGGTCATCCTCGTCTCGCCCTACGGCGAGCCCATCTACGCCCGCTGGCGGCGCGGCCTGGGCAAGTCCGCCGTCTTCACCACCGACGCCAAGAACCGCTGGGCCGTCCAATGGGTCGGCTGGCCCGGCTTCTCCAAGCTCTGGTCCCAGATCGTCCGCGACCTCATGCGCACCAACGAGGAGCGCACCTTCCCCATGCAGCTCGCCGTCGAAGGCGGCCAGGGACACATCACCATCGACGCCTACGACGAGGCCACCGGCGGCACCTCCTACATCAACAGCCTCCTCTCCAAGGCCGCCGTCCAACCCCCCGAAGGCGACAAGCTCGAGATCGACCTCCAGCAGACCGCCCCCGGACGCTACGAGGCCCGCTTCCCCCTCACCGCCTACGGCTCCTACAGCGTCTCCGTCGATCACGCCGACGCCGACGGCGACTCCCTCGCCACCTCCAAGGGCACCCTCACCTGGCCCTACCCCGACGAATACCTCAAGCTCGAACCCAACACCGCCCTCATCCAGAAGGCTGTCGAGATCGGACGCGGCGGCCTCGACCCCACCCCCGCACGCCTCTTCGACCCCGAAGGCGAGTCCGTCAAGTCCAAGTCCGAGCTCTGGCCCTACTTCCTCTTCGGCGCCCTCGGCCTCTTCGTCCTCGATCTCCTCCTCCGACGCCTCCGCTTCTACGGCAAGACCGCCGTGGCGTGGGAGAAGGTCGCGGGGCGGGGGTGACCCCCCCGGGGCCGTAACGTCCAGCCCTGCGGGACTGTACGAACGGCCCCGGTCCCCCCCGTGACGGCAACCCCCCCGGCTGCGTAAGCTCCTGCATCGCTACGCTCGCAGGAGCAACGCAGCCGGTCCCCCCCGTGACGGGGGGACACCGACGGGTCGCTGGGGGAGGGGTACGCACGGGGCGCCTGAGGCGTTGATCACACCCCCTTCAGGGGTGGTTCGGGC
>CAUJGC010000433.1 GCA_963169075.1 Myxococcota bacterium | reverse complement strand
CGGCTTCGCGGCGCGGCCGCGCCGCCCCCCGCCCCCCCCCCCCCCCCCCCCCCCCCCCCGCCGGCGGCGACCCGCGCCGGGGCGCGCCAGGTGGAGCGCCGCCGCCAGGAGGAGCGCCGGGAGGGTCGGCGCCAACGCCTGCGCTGGGGTCGCGCAGCCCTCTTCAGGCTGCGGCGCCAGCGGCGTCTCGCCGCCGGTGCTGTTGTTGCCGCCGGTGCTGTTGTTGCCGCCGGTGCTGTTGTTGCTCGGTGTGTTGTTGCTCGGTGTGTTGTTGGCTGGCGTGTTGTTGCTCGGGGCGCCCTCGCAGGCCGAGGTGTCCAGGCGGCAGCCCGCGCAGCTCAGGGTGCCGCCGGTGAAGCCCTCGCTGACGCAGGTGGCCCCGGCCAGCTCCTCGCCGTCGCAGGCCTCGCCTGCGTCCAGCGCGCCGTTGCCGCAGGCCGTGCAGCCCGAGACGTCCAGGGTGCAGTCGATGCGGCACCCCAGCTCGCCCTCACCATAGCCCAGCGACGCGCAGGTCGCCCCGCCGAGGTTGGCGCCGTCGCAGGCCTCGCCGCCGGTGATCTGGCCGTCGCCGCAGACCAGCGCCGGGTCGCCCTCGCAGGCGCTCAGCTCCCACTGGCACGCCGCGTCGCAGGCCAGCGTCCCGCCCTGGTAGCCGCGGGTCAGGCAGGTCTGGCCGTCCAGATCGTCGCCGTCGCAGGCCTCGATCCCGTCGCGGCGGTTGTTCCCGCAGTCGGAGCAGAGGGAGGTGTCGAACTCGCAGGTCTCCAGGCACCCCAGCACCCCGCGGCCGAAGCCCAGCGACTGGCAAGAAGCCTCGCCCAGCGCCGCCCCGTCGCAGAGCTCGCGCCCGTCCAGCGCCCCGTTGCCGCAGCTGGAGCAGACCGTCGTGTCGTAGCGGCAGTCCATCCCGCAGCGCAGCGACCCCGACACGAAGCCCAACCCCTCGCAGGTCGCCCCCTGGAGGTTGGAGCGGTCGCACTCTTCGCCTTCGTCCAGCACGCCGTTGCCGCAGGGCAGCGGGAAGACCTCGGCGTTGTTGGGATCGCCCACGTTCCGCTGGGGCTGCTCCTGGCCGATGCGCCACGCCCCGGTCGGGTCGCCCAGCTCCTCGCCGTTGGTGTAGCCGTCCTCGTCGGCGTCCAGCGCCGCCAGCTCCGCCCAGACCACGTTGGAGGTCGAGATGTCCCCCGATCCCAGCCGCTCCTCCACCTGGAGGCCGAAGGCGTTGCGCGGCGCGCCGCTGCGCCCGCCCTCATGGCAGAGCCCGCAGCCGAAGAGGCCGCCGTTGGGGAGCTGGGAGACGCGGAAGTTGCGCGCCTCGCTGGGGCGCGCGGGCGCCAGCGCCGCCGCGACGAGGAGCACCATACATGCAAATTGAGCAAATTTGTGCATATATTTGATTGAAATTCTCTTCATGGGGTCCACCTCGGGCCTCAGTGTCCGGCGGGGCGAGGGGCGCTCCCCTCGGGGGTGAAGCGCTTGATCACGCGGCTGATCGTCAAGCCCTGCATCAGGATCGAGGAGACGACCACCGCGTAGGTGATCGCCAGGAGGATGTCACGACCCTCGAAGTTCGGCAGCGAGAGGGCGAGCGCCACCGAGATCCCCCCCTTGAGGCCGCCCCAGATCAAGATCCGGCGCGTGCCGCGGATGAAGTGGTAGCGGAAGCGCAGCAGGGTCAGCGGGATCGCCACCGCCGCCGAGCGCGCCCCCAGGCAGACCCCGATCCCCAGGAGCGCCGCGAAGGCGTACTCCAACCGGAGCGGGAGGATCAGGAACTCAAAGCCGATCAAGAGGAAGAGGAGCGCGTTGAGCGTCTCGTCCACGAAGGTCCAGATCGTGTCCAGCGTCGCGTTGGTCCGCTCGCTCATCGCCAGCGCGCGTCCCCGGTTGCCGATCAGGAGCCCCGCGATCACCGCCGCCAGCGGCCCCGAGAGGTGGAGCTTGAAGGCCACCAGGTTGATCAGCATCACCAGCGCCGCCGAGATCAGCATCTCCAGATAGGGCTCGTCGAGAGAGCGGAGCAGATAGAAGGTCGCGAACCCGCTCGCGAGGCCCAGAGCCACGCCACCGAGCACCTCCTGAGCGAGGAGGCCGAGCACGGCGCCCGGGCTCAGCTCGGCGGTGTGGCCGCCGAGGCCCGCCCAGGCCACCAGGACCGCGAAGATCACCACGCCCAGGCCATCGTTGAAGAGGCTCTCCCCCACCGTCTTGACCTCGACGTCTTCAGGTGCGCCCGCCGCCTTCATGATCCCGAGCACCGCGACAGGATCGGTGGGGGAGATGAGCGCGCCGAACACCATGCAGTAGGGCAGCGCCACCGGATAGCCCAGGAGGCTGAGCCCCGACCACATCCCCAGGCCCACCAGCGCGGTGGAGATCACCGTCCCGCCCGCCGCCAGCGCGGCGATGGGCACCCAGCGCTTCTTGAGCGCCTCCAGATCCACGTGCAGCGCCCCCGCGAAGAGCAGGAAGGAGAGCATCCCGTGCATCAGGGCGTAGGAGAAGTCGATCTCGGCGATCAGGTCGCGGAAGCGCTCCGCGAAGCCCAGGCTGGGGAAGAGGGCGTGCCCCGCCACCAGGAGCATGGAGGACACCAGCGCCGCCACCATCATCCCGATGGCGGGCGGCAGCTTGAGCACCTTGTGGTTCAGGTAGGCGAAGAAGGCAGCGATGATGAAGAGCGCTGCGATGAGGTCGAAGATGTCCATGGGTTCCTGTCAGGCGGCCTGGCGCCGCGCCAGGCCGCGCCAGGCGAGCGTCAGGGGTTGTCCAGGTGGGTGATGAAGAGCGTCCCGAGCTGACCCCAGATCGCTCCGGGACGCTCTGCGAAGGGGGCGCCGACCAGCAGGACCCCAGGCCCTGCGTCGCTCACTTTAGCGCCTGCGACGTCCCAGCCAAAGCGGCTGTCGGAGCGGAGGCGCGCCTCGCCCTGGAGCACCGCGTCGGGTTGCTCCAGCTCCAGCGGCGAGGAGCTGCCGTGGTAGAGCCAGGCGGCGCCTGTGCGCTCGGTGTGCTCGGGGGAGAGGCGGGCCAGCTGCGCGCCGACCAGCAGCTCCTCGTCGCCGTCGCCGTCGAGGTCCCCGACGTTGGCGATACCGACGCCGAAGTTGGTGCCCGTCGTCCCGGTGGGGTCCCAGAGGGTGACCCGCGAGATCGCGTCGCCCAACGTCACGACGGCGTCGGGCTGGACGTTGGCCAGGGCGACGCGGAGGGCGGCGCCGCTGTAGATGAAGACCGCGCCCAGGTTGGAGCTGCCCGCGCCCGTCGAGGCCACCGCCAGATCCTTCACCCCGTCGCCGTCCGCGTCCAGCACGGCCAGGCCGAAGCCGATGTTCTCGTTGGCGCGCTCGCCGCGCAGGTCGATGCGCGTCACCGCCGCCGGGCACCCGGCGCGCCCGGTCCCCAGGAGGACCGTCACCGTGCCCGCGCCGCCGAGGCCCGGGAAGTCGTAGTTGTCCGCGCCCGAGAGCAGGTCCTCGCACCCGTCGCCGTTGATGTCCATCGCCGCGAGGCTGCGACCCACCACGTCGGAGGTGTTCGGGCCGCCTTCCACCAGGTGCGCGGCGTCGCTCAGGCAGAGGGTGGGGGAGGCCGGGCTCAGGCTCGCCGTCGAGGCGTACCAGAGGCGGCCCCGGCTGCTGCTCCACGCCGAGTTCGAGAAGGCCAGATCGCTCCGCCCGTCTCCGTCGATGTCGAAGCCGCTCTGGATCTTGCGCCCCAGGTTGATGCTGTTGGTCTGCGGCGCGCACGCCACGTAGTCGTAGGTGCTCACCTCGCCGCCCGGCGCCACGCCCTCCCCGAAGTCTGGGCCGCCCAGGTAGATGTAGACCGCGCCGTTGTCGCTCCGGGTGGTCGTGCCGTTGCGGCACGACTCGCAGGCGCTCCCCGCCGTCGCGTCCTCCAGCAGCGCCGACACGATCAGGTCCACCTGGCCGTCGCCGTTCACGTCGCCCGTCGTCAGGTCGTAGCCGAAGTAGTCGTAGTCGGTGTGGTGCAGGTGGCCGCCCAGCGTGAAGGACGGCTCCGCAGACACCCCGTCCGGACCGCCCAGGTAGATCAGCACCGAGCCCGCGTAGGGGCGCGGGATGCGGTAGGTCGTCTGATCCTGCACGCGATCCGCGTAGGGCGCCCCCGCCGCGAAGTCCTGGTAGCCGTCCCCGTTGATGTCCCCGATCGCCTCCACCGACTGGCCGAAGAGCTCGTCCGCCACCGCGCTCGGGATCGCCAGATCCCGGACATGCTCGATGCTCCACGCCGGCGCCTCGCTGGGGAGCCAGTGGAGGAGCCCCCGGTGATCGTCCAGCTCCGAGGGGTCACCCGCCGCGCCGCGGGCGTTGTGGATCACAAGCTCCGGCAGGCCGTCGCCCGTGCGATCCGACACCAGCGCCAGCGAGTTGCCGAAGAGGTCCCCATAGCGCTCCGCTCGATTGATCAGCTTGACCGGCTCCTCCAGGATCGGCTCGCCTTCGGGCGCCCCTGCGCAGGTCGTCCCGTCGATGCGCCCCCGGTAGAGCCAGACCTCCCCGACGTCTGCCACCGTCCCGGCGTCCTCGCCGTAGCGGCTGCTCACCACCAGGTCGCGGAGCCCGTCGCCGTCCACATCCCCCAGCGCCACGTCCGAGCCGAGCTGATCCCAGTCGTCGCCCACCAGCGAGATGTTCGCCTGCCCTCGGGTCATCCGCACGGGCTGCTCGTGGGACCACGCCGGATCGCTGAAGAAGACGTGCACCGCGCCCGCCGCCGTGTTGCTCCCCCCGAGGCGCGCCGCCTGGAGGGCCGTCACGATGAGATCCGGCAGGCAGTCCCCGTTCAGATCCCCCAGCTCCACCTCCCACCCCAGCCGCGCGTCGCGCCGGGAGTCGGTGGGGTCGGCGGCGATGGCCACCGCCTGCTGCGGCGAGAGCTCGCACCCGCTCGGGTTCTGGGGAGCTTGCGCCGAGAGGTAGAGCGACGCGTAGCCGTCATTCGTCTCACCGCTGGCCGATCCCACCAGCAGATCAGCGCAGCCGTCGCCGTTCACATCCCCCGCCCGCATCCGGAAGCCCAGCTGGAGGTTCGCCGTCACGTCCATCGCCGCGCCGTTGAAGACCTGCCCCTCGATGTTCAGATCGGCCTCGTCAGGGAGGCCGCCGCCGGCGCGGTTGAGGTAGATCGACACGCGCCCGGCGTCGCTGATGCTCCCCACATTGAAGCGCGGCGCGCTCACCGCCAGGTCGGGCAGCCCGTCGCCGTTGAAGTCGCCCGCCTCCACCGCGTAGCCGAAGTAGTCGCCGCTGGCTGCGCCCTGCCACTTCTGCGAGAAGACCAGCGGCGGGGCCAGCGGGAAGGGAGGCCAGTTGTCGTCCAGCATCGGATAGAGCGGCGCATCCTCCACTGGCGTCGTGTTGCACCCGGTGTAGAGGTGCACCTCGCCGCGATCCCCGCCGCCGTTGTCCGAGCCCCAGACGCTCACCGCCACATCATTGCAGCCGTCCTGGTTGAAGTCGGCCACGGCGAGGGAGCGCCCCAGGTACTCGTAGCGGTAGCTCCCCGAGATGATCTGCGTGGGCGACACCGCGATCCCGCCCGGCACGCCGACATAGAGCATCGCCGCGCCCGCATAGATCCCGTTGAGCGAGCCTGAGCGTAGCCCCAGCATCAGATCCGGCAGCCCGTCTCCGGTGACGTCCCCCAGGTCCACGATGTCGTTGTCGTCGCTGTGGATACCCCAGAGCGTCGTCGGGTTGTAGGCGCTCTGCATGGCGTGCACGACGACCTCGGTCGTCAGCTCGGGGTAGAAGCGATCCTGCACCTGCACGCGGGTCGTGCCTGGCGTCTGGCCCTCGACCACGATGGTCCGGTCGGGATCGTCCGCCTGCGGCTCGACGGCCACCGCGCCCCCCATCGCCGCGAAGTCGTAGACCCCCGAGCCGCCGCTGATCGCGATCTGGAAGCGATCCCCTGCGGCCACCATCGCCTCGGCGGTGGTGGGCTTGAGCACCAGCGGACGCTGGAGCACCTGCACTCGCGCCTCAAAGACCTGCCCCGTGCGCAGGTCCAGCGCCTGCACCACGTCCTCGCCTTGCACCGCCCCCGAGGTGTAGCACCCCTGCGCGTCCACCGCGCTGGACGCGCCCGAGCCCTTCTGCACCAGGCTCCAGCTCAGCTCGCCGCTCCCGCCGACCACCTCGAAGCAGAGCTCCCGCTCGGGGCCGATCTCCGGCGTCGGCGGCGAGACGACCAGCGGCGAGATGACGTCCACCGTGACCGTCTGCGTGAGGGCGCAGCCCTCGTCGATCACCGCGAGGGTGTCGGTCACGCCGCCCTGGGGGCCTGCCAGGTAGAGCCCGGCCAGCTCGTCCAGGATGCCGCCGCTCTGGTTGCCCTCGGGCGCCCAGCGGTAGCGCACGTCGCCCGAGCCCCCCTGCGTCCGCACCTCGAAGGTGTGGAGCACCGTCACCGCCGGGTTGGGCTCCTCGACCGCGAAGCGCGCGCAGGGATCGTCCGCCGCGTCCGGGGCGACGTCCTCCTCCTCGGCTGCGTCGGGTGGGTCGGCGTCGTTGTCGCTCGCAGCGTCGTTGTCGCTCGTGTCGCTCGCATCGGGCGCCGCGTCGGGAGCGGCGTCCTCTTCGACGGGCGCGGCGTCCATCCCCGCGTCCTCCGCCCCGCCGCCGTTGTTGGCGGCAGGCGGGGCCGGGGAGGCGGCCTCTTCGCCGCACCCTCCGGTGAGGGTGACGAGGAGCGTGAGCCCCGTGAGCAGGGCAAGCAGGCGAGGTGTGCGGTTCATGGATCTGCGGCTCCTCTCAGCGGTTGAAGATCGAAGGAGGGAAGACCCCCAGGTAGACCTCGCCCATCTCTCCGTACTCGGGACCTTCCCACTCGACCATCGGGGCGCCGATCAGCACCACGCCCGGGCCACCCGCGCGCACCGGCGCGCCGGTCACGGCGAAGCCAAAGTCGCTGTCCGGGAAGAGCGCCCGGCCGCTGAAGACCGCGTCGGGCGTCTCCAGCTCGACGCTCGACGCGTCGCCCAGGTAGATCCAGGCGGCGCCGCGCCGCAGGATGCCGTTGAAGCTGGAGTAGCGCTCGCCCACGATCAGATCCCCGACGCCGTCGCCGTCCAGATCCCCCGCGGCGCGCAGCGCGGCGGCGAACTGGGTGTTGCTCTCGCGGCTGGGGTGGAGGAGCTGGGCCAGGAGCGTCGCGCTGTTGAGCGTCACCGCGTCGTCGTGCGCGGCGGCGTTGACGAGCTGACGCAGCGCGGCGCCGCTGTAGATCAGGACCGCGCCCAGGTTCCCCGGCCCATAACCCGAGGAGCCCACCGCCACGTCGTCCACCCCGTCGCCGTTCAGATCGCCGGGGAGCGCCATGCGGAAGCCGATGTTGTCGTTGGCCGTGTTGCCGTAGAGGGCGACGTGCTTGACCGTCGCCGGGCACCCTGGCCTCCCCGTCCCCAGCCAGACGTGGATGGAGCCCACGTTGGCCCGGTTGGGCTGGTCGTCGTTGTAGGCCGACGCCAGGACGTCGCCGCACCCGTCGCCGTTGAGATCCATCATCCCCAGGCCGTAGCCCAGGAAGTCGCTGCTGTTCACGCCGGTCCCCAGGATGTCCTCGTCGTCCAGGCAGATCGTCGCGTACCCGGTCGCAGGCGCCGCCTGACCCAACCCGATCATCACCTCGCCGCGCGAGCTGCTCCAGTTCCAGTTGGAGAGCGCCAGATCCCCGAAGCCGTCGCCGTTGAAGTCCACGCCTGCGGCGATCTCCCGGCCCAGGTTGGTGCTGTTGGTCGGGCGGCCGCAGAACACGTAGTCCGGCGCGTTCAGGCGAGGGGTGGGCTCCGCGCCGGTGTGGCGGACCAGCGAGGAGCGGCCGCGGTAGACGAACACCGCCCCCGTGTCCGAGCGGGAGGCGTTCCCCACGCGGCACGGCGTGCACCACGAGTCGTTGTCCTGACCGATGGCGCTCACCGCCAGATCCCCGATCCCGTCCCCGTCGATGTCCCCGGCGCTGCCGAGGCCGTAGCCCACCAGGTCGCCGCTGTTGTGGGGCGCGAAGCCCGCCAGCATCGCGTCCGGGGTGCTCCGCACCCCGTCCGGGCCGCCCAGGTAGACCAGCGCCGTCCCCGCCGAGCCGTCCACGCGCGGGTACATCGTCCCCGCGACCGGCGTGCTGCTGGTGACGGTGATGTCCTGATCCCACCACGGCGCCCCCGCCGCGAAGTCCATGTAGCCGTCGTCGTTGATGTCACCCACCGCCTCCACCGTGTAGCCGAAGCGGTCCTCGGTGGGGATGAGCGGCGAGTCGAGGGGGATGAGGTCGTCGAAGCCCCAGCTGAAGGCGCCGCCGGGGTGCCAGTAGACGCGCCCCTGGTGGTCGGTGGAGGCGTCGCCCGCCTCGTCTGCCGGGCCGCGCTCTGCGAAGACCACCAGATCGCGCACGTCGTCGCCGTCCACGTCCCCGACGATCTCGGTCATCTGCCCGAAGAGATCCTGGTTGCCCAGCACCCGGTTGGGGATCACGATGGGCTCCTCGAAGAGCGGCGCGTCGGGCGCAGCGGCGGTGCACCCGGCGTTGCTCACCAGCCCCCGGTAGAGGCGCAGCTCGCCGGCGTCCCCCACCGTGGCGGCGCTCTCTCCGAAGCGGTTGCCGACCACCAGATCGCTGATCCCGTCCCCGTCCAGATCCCCGGCGCTCATCCCGAAGCCGAACTGATCGTTGGCGTCGCCGCTGAAGACCACCGCCGCCGCGTCGCGGGTGAGGCGCTGCGGCGCCGCGTGGCTCCATGCAGGATCGTTGAGGAAGATCAGTACGTTACCCGTGCTGGAGTCCCCGCTGCCCAGCACGCGGGACACCGGGTGGCTGACCAGCAGATCCGGGCGGCAGTCGCCGTTCACGTCCTCCAGCCCGACGCGCCACCCCAGGCGCCCCGCGCGGGTCCCGTCCTGGCTGGCTGGCTCGATGGTGACCGCAGGCTCCGCAGGGAGGCGGCACCCCGCCCCGTCCGGCACCGAGAGGTAGACGCTCACCAGCCCCCGGCTGCTGTCGGCGTGCCAGGAGCCCACCAGCAGATCCTCGCAGGCGTCGTCGTTGATCCGGCCCGAGACGATGTGCCCGCCCAGCGTCAGCGTGTTGCGCGAGGTCCAGGGCGGGTTCAGCGAGGCGTCGTAGACGACGCCGTCCATGATCCAGTCCGGCAGCTCCGGCAGCTCCCCGGCGCGCTGGTGGAAGGTGTAGATCCGGCCGATGTTGGAGAAGGGGTTGCCGCTGTCGAGGTTGATGCGGTTGCTGGCCTCGGCGCGCGCCGCCGACACCGCCAGATCGGTCTTGCCGTCGCCGTTGAAGTCGCCCGCAGCCACACCCCAGCCGAAGCGGTCGGTGTTGTTGAGCCCGCCGATCCGGCGCCAGAGGCGCAGCGGCGAGTCCGCCTGCGGCGTCGGCAGGTTGTCGTTGAGGCGGCCGTTCCAGTCGCGCGCGATGGGCTCCGCCTCTCCGTCGTTGCACCCGGTGTAGATGCGGACCTCACCGATCTCCGAGCCGGTCAGGTTCTCCCCGAAGACGCCGATGGCGACGTCCTGGCACCCGTCGTCGTTGAAGTCCCCGTGGGTCAGCGTGCGGCCAAAGTAGTTGAAGCGGCGATCCCCGCTGAGGAGCTGCGCGGGGGTCGTCGAGAGGCCCTGCGGCCCGCCCAGGTAGAGCCAGGCCGCGCCCGCGTCGGTGCCGTTGACGCTGGCTGTCCGCACGGCGATCATGACGTCGTCGTAGCCGTCTCCGTTGACGTCCCCGACGCCCTGCATGTCCATGTCATCGCTGTGGTAGCCCCACGGCACCGGGCTGTGCTGGAGCGTGTCCATGACCACGATCTCGACGGTGGTGCTCAGGTCCGTCAGGAAGGCGTCACGCACCACCACCTGGGTCGTGCCGGGCCGATCACCCGCCGTGATCACAAAGGTCGTCGAGGGGTTGCTCGTCGCAGGCTCCACGACGCTCCCCGTCGTGTCCCCGTTCGCCAGCGCGAAGGTGTAGGCCCCGGTCGTCCCCGACGCCGACACCGTGTAGGACTCGCCGCGCGGCAAGAAGACCCGCGGCGCCGAGAGCTGGATGCCAACCCCGTTCGAGACGACCTCCGCAGCCGCCTGGAGCACCTGCCCCGTCCCCTCGTCGGTCACCTGGAGGATGTCCACCCCCACCCCCGAGCCCGAGGTGTAGCACCCCTCCACGTCCACCTGAGCGTCCTGGCCGGAGCCGCGCCGCGCCAGCGACCAGACAAAGGGCGACTCCGGCCCCACGCTGGGGCCGCTGCCGTTGCGGACATTGAAGCAGAGCCGCCGCTGCGGCGGCAGGATCAGCCGATCCGGCTCCAGCGTCGCCGGGATGACCACCTCGACCCGCGCCGTGATCGTCTTGTTGCACCCGGTGTCGGTGATCTCCAGATCATCAAAGACGCCCTGGGTCTGCCCAGCGATGTAGAAGCCGTTGCGCTCGTCGATGTCGCCGCCGCTGCGGTTGCCGTCGGGCGCGAACGCCCAGCGGTAGCTCCCGCTCCCTCCCTCCACGCTCACCACCAGCGAGCGCAGCGGCAGCGTCGGGTAGCGCGGCTGCGCCATCTGGAAGGTGTCGCAGTCCCACATCGGCGCGTCCGGCTCCGCGTCGGGCGACGTGTCCGGCGTGTCGTCGGCGTCGGGGAGGTCCCCGGCGTCGCCTGCGTCGTCGCCGCCCTCCGCGTCGGCGTCGGCGCCTTCGGCGTCGGCGCCTTCGGCGTCGGGCGACGCCGCGTCCTCCCCGCCGGAGGCGTCCTCGGCAGCGTCGCTGCCGCCGTTGTTGGACAACCCGGCGTCCTCGCCGCCCGGAGGCGGCGAGTCGCCTCCCCCGTCCTCGCCGCACGCGGCCAGGAGGGGGAGGAGGGTGAGCGCTGCGAAGAGGAGGGAGGTGAGGCGCGCCATGGGGGGAGCTTCATCCTGAGGTGCGCGGGGCGGGCGCTGGCCGCCGCGGACGCTGCTCCGACAGAGAGCCAGGCCCGCCCCGGGGGTTCGAGGGCGAGGAGGACGCTGAGCCAGGCTCAGGTCAGCGGCTCCAGAGCGGGGATGTAGACCAGATCGCGAGCCAGGAAGTCCGCGGCGAGCCCCGAGTTCGCCATCACCGTCGCCAGGATGTCCTCCGGGCGCAGCACATGGCCCCCCGCGTCCGGCAGGCCGGTGCGGAGGTTGATCGGAGAGGCCAGGACGCCGTACTCGGTGCTCGCGCCGATGACGCGGCCCTTCGGGATGCCCGCGCCCCACATCATGCACGCGTTGACCGGGTGGTGATCCCGGCCGTCGCGGGCGTTGAGCAGCGGGGTCCGCGCGAACTCGCTGAACGCCATGATCGTCGTGAAGTCGAACCACGAGCGACCCGAGCCGTCCGGATACGCCGTCGTCTTCAGCGCCGTGATGATCTGATCGATCACCTCGAACGCCGCGAACTGGCGCGCCGGCTGATCCGTCGCCCACTCGTCAAAGTGGGTGTCCAGGCTGTCCGACACCCGCAGGCTCACCGCCGTCGAGATCTGCTGCGTGATCGCCTGCACCGCCAGCATCCCGATCGCCTGCGGTGAATTCAGATTCAGCCCGTCCGGGAAGCGCAGCCGGTTGTCCAGCCGCGCCGCCAGGACGGCCTCCGCCTGGATCTCGCTGCGACGCGCCCGGTTGAGCGCGTCCGTCATCCGCGACATCGGCAACCCGAAGGACTCCGGCTTGTGCAGGTAGTCCGCGATCAGCCGCTCCTCCGGCTCGCTGTAGCCCAGATCCGGACGACGCAGCGCGTCCAGCAGATCGTTCACCGAGGAGATCTTCAGGCCCGACGCGAACGACGGGTGACGATCATTGTACGACTCCACCGCGTACGCCAGGTTGGGCACGAACGGCATGTTGCTCGGCGCGCCCTCGCCGTGGAGCTGCGCCGCGATCTCGGTCGCGATGGACGAACCCCGCGCCGTCAGCCCGTTCGGCATCCGGCCCGTCGTGAAGTAGCGGCGACCCACCTCGTGCGTCACCGTCGCCATCGAGATCCCGCGCACCACGCACATGTCCGCCCGGTGCTTCCACACCGGACCCGCCGCCGGCCCGAGGCGGATCCCCAGGTCGTCGTCCACGTAGAGCCCGTTCCCCTCCGTACCCCCCTGCGAGTAAGCCGAGGGCAGCCGCGCGTAGCCCGGGTCCACCTGCGTGGTCCCGCGCACCTCGGGCGTAAAGATCCGCGGGTCCCGGGGGTCTGCGCTCAAGAGCGTGTCCCAGGCGCCGTTGAAGTAGCAGAAGATGAAGCGGCGCCGGTAGTCCGGGTTGCCGCCGGTCAGCGGCGCCGCCGCCACCTGGCCGATCTCGGCCATGGACACCGACCCGAAGGCCGTCGCCCCTGCGGTCAGGAGCATGGCCCGGAGGAAGTCGCGTCGATTCGGGGTCATACAAACACCTCGCTCTGTTGTGCGCTCGCGCGGGCCATCAGTAGAGATAGAACTCGGGGGACGACATCAGGCCCACGCACACCGCACGCCAGCCCTTGGCCGGATCGCCTGTCGCGTGGGTCACCGAGCGCATCAGCCAGCGCAGCCGCGAGAGACCCTCCTCATCCTCCGGCGCGATCGCCCGGCCCGTGATGCGGAGGCTCATGTAGCGCAGGTTCCGATCGATCACCGCCTGCTGCTCCGCCGACGCCTGCTCCCACACCCACGTGGGATCGGCGTAGCGCACCAGCACCCGATCCGAGACCGCCATCTCCAGATCGTTCTGGATCGCCTCGCTGCACACCGAGCGCACGCCGTCGCCCAGGAACTTCTGGAAGACCAGCGACGCCTCCAGATCCTCGTTTGTTGTGTCGATGTACGTCGGCACGCCCAGCGTCGGAGACAGCTGCTCCAGCATGTCCCGGCCCGCCTCGTCGTGCCACGCCAGCCCGCCCGTCGCGTTCGCGATCGCCTCGCGCAGCTGCTTCACGCTCAGGCGACGCAGCGGGCGCGCCGTCGCCTCCGGGTTCGGGGCCAGCTCCACGTCCGCCGCGAAGTCCCGACCCCCGTGCACCGACGCGTAGTCCGCCGGAGGCGCCGCCGCCTCCACCGCACCCGCCTCACCGCCCTCCGGCGCCGCCTCCACCACGCCCGGCGCCGAAGGCGCCACGCCCTCACCCTCGCCGCCCGCGCTGCACGCCGCCGCCATCATCATCCCCAGCAGGAGCCCGCCCTGCCACAACCGCTTCGCGCCGTTCATCGGAGCCTCCTGTAGGCCGGGTGGGTGACGATGGCCTTCACCAGCGCCTTGATGTTGTAGTTGCTCGACACGAAGGTCGCGAAGAGCTCCTCCTGCGTGACCTTGTCGGCGTGGGTGTCGTTGAACGGGCGCTGCATGAAGTGCTTCCACAGCTTCGACACGATGCCGCGGCCCAGCGAGCCGTCCTGCAGCGTGCGATCCACCCAGAGGCGCGGGCCCACCTCCGTGTGGAGCTGGTGGTCGGGCTTGAGGAACTCGTAGCCCCGCAGGTAGCCCAGGTAGGGCTCGCGGTCCGCCGGCACCGTCTCCACCACGTACTCGTTGCGGCAGCGGCTCGGGCAGGAGCCCACGCCCGTCCGCGCGCACTGCGCGCACACGTCGTCGTAGATCGGGAAGTCGCTCTGGCTCAGATAGCCGCCGCCCTGCTGCTTCCAGCGCGCCCAGTAGGCCGCCCACGGCTCCAGCGCCACGTGGCAGTTCTGGCAGTAGCACCGCTTGGTCAGATCCGCGCCCTCGTTGGTGCAGTCCGCCGTCCCCGTCCCCTTCGACGCGTCGAACGCCGAGTCCAGGAACGCGTTGTAGAAGCGGTTCACACGCGCCCGGTTCGTCTGGAAGCGCAGCAGGAAGCCATACGAGGTCAGGATCCCCGCGTGCTCCTCACCCTGGAGCACCGGGTGCCACGTCGTGTCCGTGTACGGCACGTCCGGCAGGAACACGTCGTCCACCGGCTTCGGCTGAAGATCCAGCAGCGACACCAGCCCCATCTGGTTCTTATAATAGTGCACCAGGCGGCCGTTCACGAAGCTCTGCCGCGTGGTCAGGATCTCGTGGTAGGGCCGATCCTGCGCGATCACCCAGCGGATGATCTGGAGCGGCTGCTCCGACATCGCCTGGCCGACCTCGCGCTCCACCGTCCCGAAGTCGCAGAACGCGAGGTTCGGACCGCAGCCGCACGACGTCTCGCGACGAGACGCCGTCGAGTTGCACGCGATGCCGCCGTTGCCCGTCCGCGTCGTCTGCGCGTCCAGCGCGCAGACCTTCACCTGCGTCTCCGGCGCCCAGTACGGAGACACCCACACCCAGCCCTCGCGGCAGGTGCCGTCGGCCTCGCACACGCGCTCCGGGTTCCCCATCACGTCGAACGTCGCCGGCCAGTGCCCGCACGGGATGTTGGCGTTGTCCGCCGTCCCCGGGGCACCGCGGTGGTACGGGCTCCGCCAGCGCAGGTAGTGCACCTGGTGCTGATCCCCCGCCGGGCCCACCGTCGCCCGCGAGAGATCCCACGGGAACTGCACGTAGGAGAAGTTGGAGACGTTCAGCCAGAGCAGATCCCGGTGATAGTCCTCCATCACCTCCAGGAAGCCGTCCGAGTTCAGCCACGCGTCGATCACCGACTCCGGCACGTCCGCTGCGGACTCCAGCGACTCCACCTCCTCCCAGGTGGGCGGGGCGGCTCTCAGATCCAGCGAGAGCCGCTTGAGGTAGCCGTACTTGTCCAGCTGGACAGGCGCGGCGGCCTCCATCGCGTCCTTGGCGCTCATCTCCTGCGCCCCGGAAGGCGAGGCAAGGCCCAGCGCGGTCGCCGCGAGCAACGTCGCGACGATGAGCCGGGGTACATGGGGGGTCGGGGGTCGTCTCATGGCTCTCTCCCTCCTGCTGGCTCCCGCATCACACCGTGAACTCCCCGTCAGGGGAGGAATCCGTCCTCGCGCCACCACCGGATCAGGAGGCGCTCCACTTCGGTCAGCCGGGGCCCGTTCGGGGGCATGCGGCCGCTGCTCGTCGCTGGATCGGTGCGCTCAAGCACCTGATCGATCTTCGCCTGCCAGGTGGCCGCCGAGTCCGGCGCGAAGCCGTCCACATGGCACCCCTGGCGGGCGCAGTACTGGGCATAGATCATCGGCTCCACGTGGGCGTGCCACGTGATCGGCTCGCTCCGGCTCTCCCACGCGAACGCCACCGCCCCCGTCCCCGTCGAGCCGTCTGCGTAGCGCACCGCCGCGTGCAGCGTGTGGTTCCCCGGCCCCAGGCAGGGCGACCAGCTCTCGCTCCCACCCCGCAGCTCCCAGGGCGCCGACGTCAGCTCCACCGGCGGGCAGGTGTCCACCTGGAGCGTCACCGCCTCCACACCCGCCGCAGGCGCCGGGAAGATCTCCAGGTCCGGGAAGAACGAGAGCGACTGGTGCGGCTTCAGCCCCGCCACGGCCACCGTCGGCCCCGGCGCCACCCACGTCACCTCCCGCGGCCGCGTCAGCCAGATCCCTGCGCCGTCCCCCGCGTGCATCCCCACCACGTCCGTCGTCGGCGCCCCCACCGCCACCTCCCACGTCTCCTGATCCGCCGTGCGATAGAGCACCGCGTCGGTCAGGAGCCACACCGCGCCGTCCGCGCTCGCCACCAGCCCGCGCGCCTGCTGGCCCTCCGGCAGCGGCCAGGACACCCAGCGCGAGCGACCCACCAGCGGCCCCGAGCGGCGGTGGTACACATGGCTCGCCGTCGTCGCCCACACCTCGCCTTCCACCGTCGTCAGCTGCTGGATCGGACCATCGAAGTCCAGCTCGAAGCGGTAGACCATCGCCCCGTCGCTGTCGGGGCGCACCGCGAAGAGGCGACGCCCATACGCCACCCACGTCGCGTTCTCCTCCGTCTGCACCGGCGAGCGACCCAGCGCCATCGCGTCCACCGGCGTCTCGGCGCGCACGCCCTCCGGCGTCAGCCGCTCCAGACGGCTCCCCACCAGCACGAAGAGCCCCCGAGGCGTCGCCATCCACAGCCCCTGCCGCCCCTCCGCGTCGAACACCCGCTCCCCGAACATCGACGTGACCGGCACCTCCAGCGCGCTCGACACCGGCGACGGCCAGAGCTGGCCGTCGCTCAGGTAGAGCAGCCCCGTCTGCGTCGAGATCAGCAGCTCACCGTCGGGCAGCTCCTGCGCCGCCAGCACCTCCCCCACCAGCGCGTCGCTGGCCCACGACGGCGGCAGCGCCTCCAGCTCACCCCGACGACCCACCCGCACCGCCTGACCCGACGCCCCCACCACCCCATAGAACGCCTCCCCAGGCACACCGAAGAGCGCCGACCCGCCCTCGCCGCTCTCCTCCAGGCTCACCCGCCCCGTCAGCATCTCCACACGCGCCGACACCCGGAAGATCCGCTCCTCCACCACGGGCGGCGGCACCTCCTCGGGCACGTCCGGATTGTTGTTCTCCCCGCCGCCGCACGCCTGCACCCCGGCGCCCTCGTTGATCCACTGGCTGATCACCGCCACGTCCGCGTCCGGGATCTCTGGCCCGCCCTGCGGCATCAGCCCCCCGAACGGCACCGTCGCCACCCGCAGCTTCTGCACCAGCGGGCTCCCCGCCGCGTCGCATGGCACCACCGCCGGAGCGTTCGCCCCCGACGTCAGCGCCAGCTCCGCCGTGTCCAGCCGGTGGCCGCCCTGCTGCAACGCCGGGCCGTGGCACACCGTGCACGCGTGCCGCTCCATGATCGGCAGCACATCGATCTCATAGCTCAGCCCGCCCGCGCTGTTGTTGGACGGCGCGCCCCCATCCGGCGTCTCCCCGCCGTCGGCACCCCCGCCCCCATCCTCCTCCCCGCCGCCCGCGTCCTCGCCTGCGACAGGCCCTGGCGCCTCCTCACCCTCGTCTGAGCAACCCCATACGCCAAGCGCCAGGACCCCAAGCAGGCCCCAGGCCCAGCGGGGCACACCGCGCCGTGTGGTGGGAGAGGTGGCGAAGAGCGGCATGATTCTGCTCCTTCCAGGGAGGAGTCGTTGTCAGTAGGGGAGGGGGGCCAGGCAGAGCGGGTCGGGCAAACCAAACCATCGCCTCACTCTAGCGCGCCAACACCCATGCGTCAACGCATCTCTTGCGCTCACAAGCTATTGACAAGTCTGTCACTTTGGCGCCTCAAGACCCCTCGGCGGCGCAAGCCCCTGCTCCGCTCCGCGACCCCCTCGGCGGCGTAAGCTCCTGCTTCGCTGCGCTCGCAGGAGCAACGCCCCCGGCTCCCCCTATGAAGGGGGAGCACCGCCCCCACGCGTCCCCACAGCCCCACCCGTCCCCACCCGTCGGTGCCCCCCCGGAATCGGGGGGGCCGGGGGCGTTGC
>CAUJGC010000432.1 GCA_963169075.1 Myxococcota bacterium | reverse complement strand
GGGGGGGGCTGCATGGCAGCGAGGGTGTGGAGGAAGGCCTGGTGGGCGTGGGACTGATCGTGGAGGAAGGTGTCGTGGGCGTTGGCGACGCGGTCGAGGAGGGCGGCGACGCGGTAGGCGTGGTGGTGGGCCTGGGTGGGTGGGGTGGGGGCCGGGGCGGGGGTGGTGTGGGGTGGGGGGAGGTGGGGGGCGGGGGGCATGCGGTGCATGGGGAGTTGAACCGGGGGGAGGTGGGCGGGGAGGTGGACGATGGGGGGCTGAGGCGGCGCGGGCTGCGGGGGGGCGAGCCAGGGGTCGAGGGCGAGGTAGCGTCCGGGGACGCCAGCGGCGAAGAGCCAAGCGAGGGTGGTGAGGGCCTGGGTGACGCCATCGACGCCGTAGCGGTCGAGCGGCAAGGCGAGGTGGGGCTTGTCTTGGAGGGCGTCGTCGATCCAGCGGGAGCAGCCGGCGTGGGGGCCGTGCTCGACGAAGACGCGGACGCCGTCATCCCAGGCGCGGCGGACGAGCGCGGGGAAGTTGACGCGGCTCATGGCCTGGCCGGTGAGGGCGTCGGCGGCGCGGTCGTCGTCGGGGGTGTAGGCGTCGAGGGTGGCGTGGGTGTAGAAGCGGACGCCGGGGGGGGGGGTGGTGGGGCGTCGGTGGAGGTCGCGCCAGGCGGCGGCGAAGGGGTGGGCCTCGGGGCAGTGCATGACGACGTCGTAGCCCAGCTCGCGGCAGCGGTGGGGGCCGATGCGCTGGACGGCGCGCTCGCAGGCGGCGGCTTCTCCGGCGAAGACGACGTCGCGGGCGGCGCTGATGATGGTGAGGTGGGCGCGGGGCTCGTCGCGGCGGGCGGCCTCGACCTCTTCGACGGGGGCGAGGGCGCGCCAGGCGGTCCAGCGGAGGGGGGCGCCTTCGGGGAGGCCCCAGGCCTGGCGGACGGCGGCGAGGTCGCCGCCGAGGGCGACGTCGAAGACGCCGCGGTCTTCGATGTCGTGGCGCATGGCGTCGAGGTCGCGCCACGCGCCGAGGGCGAAGAGGGCGTTGGTCTCGCCGGAGCAGAAGCCGACGGCGGCCTGGGGCTGGAGGTGGAGGAGGCCGCGGGTGAGGCGGGCGTGGAGCTGGGCGACGAAGGAGGAGCCCCAGAGCTTATCGACGGGGGGGCGGTCCCGGGAGGCGTCGGGGTCGTAGAGCCAGCCTGCGGCGGCCTCGATCTCGGAGAAGTCGTCGAGGAGGTCGTCGGTGAGGGCGGGGAGGGCGAGGAGGAGGTCCCGGGCGGCGCCGGGCCCGGCGCCTGCCGGGCCGGTGAAGACCAGGGCGAGGTCGCCGGAGAGGGGCGCCGAGGCGAGGAGGGCGCCGGGGGTGACGAGGCGCCCCGCCGGAGGGAGGTCGTGGGGCGGCGAGGCGAGGGCGTCCTGGAGGGCCTGGAGGTGGGCGTCGCGCTCGGCGTCGTCGGCGGCGACGATGGCGGCGCGCCAGGGGGCCTGGGCGTCGTCGCGGGTGCGGAGGTGCTGGAGGTCGTCGCGGAGGGCCTGGGGGGAGGCCGCGGCGAAGGTGTAGAGGCGCGCGGTGGGGCGGAGGGGGAGGGCGGGGTGGGTCTGGCGGGCGCCGCGGAGGAGGACCTCGGCGCGCTGGCCGCCGAAGGAGGCCAGGCGGAGGCGGGCGGCGCGGAGGCCGGCGTCGGGGAGCCAGGGGCGTGCGGGGGCGTGGGGCTGGGGTCCGGGCCAGGCGCGTCGGCGGAGGGCCTCGGCGGTGAGGGCGACGTGGAGGAGGCCGGAGGCGGCGTGGGCGTGGCCGATCCAGGGGGTCCAGCCGGGTGCGTCGGGGCCGAGGTCGAGGGCGCGGCGGGGTGCGTCGCCGGGCTCGGCTTCGAGGATGGCGAGGATGGGATCTCCGGCGGCCTGGGCGTCCTGGAGGCGCTTGAGGAGGAGGATGACGCCGGCGTCGGCGGGGCGCTGGAGGTGGGCGGGGAGGTGGGCGCGGGCGGCGGCCTGGTGTACGGGCTCGCAGCTCATGTCCACGGCGCCGACGAGGGCGGCGTCCAGCTCGCGGGCGCGGAGGGCGCGGGCGGCGATCTCCAGGGCGACGACGCCTGACAGCTCCTCGGCGCTGAGGGTGAAGCTTGGGCCGGCGAGGTCGAGCTGGCTGTTGAGGCGGTTGGCGACGATGTTGGGCATGGTGCCGACGACGCCTGCGGCGCCGAGGGCGTCGATGATCTGGGCGCGTGCGGCCTCCAGGGCGTCGCCCTGGAGGCTTCTGGCGAGGCGCCAGCGGGCGCCGTAGCGCGCGATCTCGGCGTCGCACTGCATGCCGAGGAGGACGCCGGTGCGCTCGGGGTCGAGGCCGTCGAGGGCGGGGGCCAGCTCCAGGGCGAGGCGCAAGGCGAGGAGCTGCTGGGGGAGGGTCTGGTCGAGGTCGCGCGGCGGGAAGCGGAGCGCACGGAGCGGCAGCGCGAGGTCCCCGGCGCGTGCTTCGCCGCGCGCGGGGTCCAGGAGCCCCGGGCCGCCGAGCAGTGCCGCCGCGGCGTCGCGGGTGTCGGCGTCCCCGATCTGGAGGGCGACGGC